>JBFLXP010000316.1:0-3854 GCA_040757315.1 Nitrospirota bacterium | reverse complement strand
TTGCAGTTTCTTTCTTCCTGTCCCCCGTCTCCTCAAGGGCACGGGCTATCAACTCCCTTTCAAATGCCTTTACCTTCTCTGTTACCGGCAGATCACTGCAAATTAACGCCATATCGGTTTGCTTTATTTCAGCCCCCCTAATTTCGGCTGGCAGACAGCAAGGCTCTATCTTATTGCCTCTACAAAAAGTTGCAGCCATCTCAATAGCATGTTTGAGTTCTCTTACATTGCCGGGATAATCGTAGGCTACCAGTTTCTCAATAGCTGCGGGAGTGACAACGAGGTCAGTCCGATCTGTTTTTTTACTGAACGCCTTCAGAAAATGGTCCACGAGCAAAGGGATATCCTCCTTCCTTTCCCGCAAGGGCGGCAAGGTTATCGGTAGAATGTTTAACCGGTAATAGAGATCCTCCCTGAATCTGCCCGCCTTCACCTCCTCCCGAAGATTCCTGCTCGTTGCATAGATGGTCCTCACATCCACGCTCACCAGTTCATTTCCCCCGATCCGTTCAAATGTCTGGTCCTCGAGTATTCGCAAGAGCTTTGCCTGGAGGGGGAGCGGTATGTCCCCGATCTCATCAAAAAAGATTGTGCTTCCGTGTGCCGTTTCGAACTTCCCTTTTCTTCTTTGGATGGCGCCTGTAAATGCGCCTTTCTCATGTCCGAAAAGTTCTGACTCTAACAGAGTTTCAGGAATTGCTGCACAATTTATCTTGATAAAGGGTCTATCCTTTCTACTGCTCAGATTGTGAATGGCATTCGCTACTAATTCCTTGCCGGTTCCGCTCTCTCCGTATATCATTACGGATGCATCTGACTTTGCAACAATCGCTATTTTCTCAAATATCCCCTGCATAGCCGGACTTATGCCGACCATATGCTGGAACTGTTTATATTCTTCTACTTCTCGTCTCAATTCAGTGCTGTCCGGTTAAGAAACAGCTGAATAGTTAGAACTATATGACACATAAGGATATTTACAACATTTTTCGTGGTGTCGACTTGAAAGCATGTCGGCATATGGGCAATCCTTTCGGAACTGATATTTCCGGAGGTGCCGATGCATACCGGCAAAACGTTATTTGCCCAAATCATGGACTTTCTTCCCTGGAGCACATTTCATCGTATCGTCGCTCGGTATGGAGGCGACCATCGTATTCGCACCTTCCGTTGTACGGAGCAGTTTCGTATCCTGGCATTCGCCCAATTGACCTACCGGGAGAGTCTGCGAGATATAGAAGCGTGTCTGTCGGCTCAGGCGTCGAAGCTCTACCATATGGGTATCAACGGATCGATATCTCGATCGACTCTGGCCGATGCAAACGAATCCCGCGACTGGCGCATCTATGCCGATTTTGCGCAGAGGCTGATTGCTCAAGCAAGGAGACTTTACGCTGGCGAGGATCTCGACCTCGATCTTTCCAACACGGTTTATGCACTGGACTCTACGACCATCGACCTTTGTCTTTCTGTGTTCCCCTGGGCTCCATTCCGGGATGCGAAAGCAGCTGTCAAGGTTCATACACTCCTGGATCTCAGAGGTGCGATACCCAGCTTCATTCACATTACCGACGGCAAGTGGCACGATGTCAATATGCTCGACCTTCTTATACCGGAACCCGGAGCGTTCTACATAATGGATCGGGCATACATGGACTTCGCTCGTCTCTATACGTTGCACAAAGCAGGAAGTTTCTTCGTGACCCGCACAAAGTCGAACCTCAACGCAAGGCGCGTTTACTCCGCTCCAGTCGACCGCACCTCTGGCATTATCTGCGACCAGAGCATTATGCTGAACGGCTACTACAGTCATTGTCATTACCCCGAACATTTGCGTCGTATCCGCTTCAAAGATATCGAGAAAGACAAGACGATTGTCTTTCTAACCAACAACACTACACTGCCGGCACTCACAATCGCCGCCCTTTACAAGAGCCGCTGGCAGATAGAGCTGTTCTTCAAATGGATCAAGCAGCACCTTCGCATCAAACGATTTTATGGCACATCGGAAAACGCAGTAAAGACCCAAATATGGATCGCGGTTTCCGTGTATGTGCTCATCGCCATCATCAAAAAAAAGCTCAATCTCGATGTGTCCCTCTATACGCTGTTACAGATTCTCTCGATTACGCTCTTCGAGAAAATGCCCTTACAACAAGCATTTCAGACCATAGGAGATCGCTCAATTATGCTCGAAAATCAGAACCAGTTGAATTTATTCAACCCTTAACCGGACACTAGTGTTTTAAGATCTATTCTAAATCGAGGAGTACAGAATCTACAAGGTTGACCTAAAAAAGTGTTGACCTAAAAAAGACCCGCCGCGATCTGCCAGCGAATACTCAACTCTGGTCCTATGAGGTTCCAGATGTCACAAAGCAGTAAATGCATGTAGAGATTGATTCCGGCTGTAAGACGTGACAGGAAGAAATCCATTATTAGAAAGGAGGAGTAGGACGATGCACAACGCAAATACACCATTTACCATGTCAATCCCTCGGGATGCATGGGAGGAGACGGGTCCGACCGAGGACCCCAAGGCTAGGCTGCAAACGCATATCAGAATCAACGGGCTCGACATGCATCTGGAGGCAATCGAGGTCAAGGAGAAGATGCGCCAGGGATTCCCCTGCCAGATGCCCAAAGCCGGTGAGTACGAAGATTCGTTCGATCATCTGGTGGAATTCGCCGGCAGCGTTCCGTTTGAAACAGTCAAAATCGGCAGGCGGGAATACTGTCTGTTCGCAACGCCGTACTGCACGTAGGAGGTTGCCATGCCCGAATATTGTGTCACATGGGAATGCAAGTTCACGAAGACCGTCGAGGCCCCGTCTCAAGACGAAGCGGTGAAGATCATCGAGGATCTCGATTGCGCGACGGATGGAGAATACTGCCCGGGCAGCTTCGAGATACTCAGTATCGAGAAGCTATTAGGTGAGAAAGGAGAAGTAGAATGAAATTCACGGTAGAAATTCCTGACGATTTCGTTCCGAAAGACCCTGTCGGCGTCGTATACGCTCTCAGGGACGCGCTTGAGTTCGCGGAAATACCCACTGTCATCGAGGAACTGATAGAAAGGGCAGGCATTCACCAGATTCTCGATTGCAGCACCATTCACGTAAGGCCTGCAGACATGGATCTGCTCGGCGAAGTCCCCGGCCAGGGGAGAAGCACCGAGATCCTGGCTTATCCCAACGAGTACGGCGCCTTCGTGTACGTCCCGGCTCCCCCCGAAATCACGGAGGACTTCAAGGGTAGGGAAGAGTACCTCGCTATCTTGCGCGCCGACTGCTTCTCGGAATCGTTCGTCAAGGTACTGGAGTTCGCGGCTGACAAGAACTGTATCTGGATCAAGTTCGACGGTGACGGCTGCATATGGAAGGAACTCGACAAAAGAGAGGAGGACTGGAGATGACAAGGGTCCTGATCGAAGTGAGCGGCGGGCTGGTCACGAATATCATGGCCGATGGGGAGGTCAGGGTCAATGTTATCGACCATGACAGCCTCAATGCGGAAGACCTGCCTGAAGATCTCGGCGAAGAAACAGAACTCGACGATGCCGGGGAGTTTCAGTCTCCGGACGAGATAAGAACGCCCGAGGCCCTCGATGCCTACATTGCAGATATTATCGACCGATACAGAACAAGGGAGAATCCATGAAAACCGGAGACATCATCAACGAAGGGCACTTTGCAGGCTTCGAGGTCATCGACACTTACAGCCGTGCCGAGGCGATCGCTGACGGAGTCCTGGTAGACGTGACCGATACGGCCCGTGAGGCCGGCATACTTTTCCCCGTAGCAGTCACGAGATCGGTATTGGAGGAATACATCGAGCCGTCCTCTCATGACAGC
>JBFLXP010000315.1:0-3858 GCA_040757315.1 Nitrospirota bacterium | reverse complement strand
GTCAGTGCGAGGTACGGGATAGAGATAGAAGCTCACGAATGGGGTTCAAACCGAAATATCGAATATTGTAAGATAAGAGGGTGCCGACAGATTGCAGACGGGAGGATTCCTATGCGGAGATGTGGACTTGACGGGCAACAGTAATACGATGGCTGATTCGCATGATTTTTCCGGATCGAAATTGCCGGAAAAACATGCGGCGGATATTGCGGAGGCGCTTCTTCAGCTTGCATCGGACAGTGCCGTTCGTTCGGAACTGCCCGGCCTCAATCCGTATGCCGAGCGCCTCTCGGCCGCAATAGAGAAGGGAGATCCGCAATCCGTCGAACAATATCTCGTCGGTCTCTATGCGCAGTTGCACAGCGCAGGTTCAAACTATTCTCCTTCAGAAAAAGAAATTCTCAGGAAGAGGAACGGCTATTTGAGCTATCCGGGCGGACTTTCGCCGATCGTCTGTGCGGAACGCTTCATCAGGCCGGAATCAATAGTGGCCGATCTCGGCGCAGGCAACGGACTGCAGGGTTTATTGTTGCAACGTTTTTACCCTCACCGCAAGACACTTCAAATCGAAATATCCGCTGAGATGATCCGCATCGGACGTATTTTTCAGCGGGCGCTCGGCATCGATGCTGATCGCGTGGAATGGATTCACGACGATATCGTCAATGTTTCGATCGAAGATGTCGATTTCGTCTATATCTATCGTCCGGCAAGGCCGCACGGAGGAGGCGGTGAGACATATCGTACTATCGCTCAGAAACTTGCTGAAATGCGTAAACCGGTCGTCGTCTTCAGTGTGGCTGACTGCCTTGCGGGGTTTCTGGACAAACGGTTTTCGGTCTTCTATACTGATGGGCATTTGACCTGCTTCCGAAAGGAATAGAGGAACCCGCACAGCAACTGATTCAAATAGCTTCAGGCTCCGGACTTTTTTCAAAATTCTCCATTGTTGAAAGTATCACAACGAAAGCACATTCTAAGTTTATCGATGTCTTTCCTGTGTCATGAACGCAGGTCGTCAGCGGGCATCCAGTGGTTTCCGGATTCCCTCTATGAGTCGCAGACCGGGCAAAAAATTTTTTTTGATGCCGAGAGCGCACGGAAAGTTTATGGGATGTTGAGCTTTTTGTTTTTTAAAATCAATCTCTTTCTCTGTGTCCCCTGTGGTTAGGTGGTGGATTCTGTCGGCCAAAAATTCTTGACAGGCGGATTTACTCCCTGCTATCCTTGGCGTAGCGCCTTAAGGGGGGAGCATGAATCGGTCCGCAGAAACCGATGCGAGGACATATTCCATCAAGGTAAATACCTTCCGGTTTACCATAGCGCCCTCAGAGCCCCTAATCCTTCCTGCCTATAAAGGTTCGACATTCCGCGGCGGATTCGGCTACGCCTTTAAACGTGTTGTCTGCGCCATAAGAGACAAAGAATGCCCTGACTGCATCCTGAAGGAGAAATGCGTCTATTCCTACGTCTTCGAAACCCCTCCGCCTTCGGACACAAAAATTATGCGGAAATACAAAGCAGCGCCGCATCCCTTCGTCATCGAACCGCCGATGGAAAAAAGAAGAGGCTACAAACCCGGCGATGAGATCAGTTTCGGACTCACCTTGATCGGCAGGGCGATAGACTATCTCCCCTATTTCATTTACACCTTCGACGAACTCGGAAAAATCGGAATAGGCAAGGGCAAGGCCAAATACGAATTGCGGGACGTGAGTTGCGACGGAAAGAAGATTTACGATTCCAAATCCAAAACCCTCAAGTCCTTTGAACCCTCCTCTCTCTCGCTAAACCATTCCATGTCATTGCGAGGCGAAGCCGAAGCAATCTCGCTTTCTTTTCTCACCCCCACCCGCATCCTCTACGACGGCCACCTCACCCTCGACCTTGAATTCCATATGCTGATTAGAAATCTCTTGAGAAGGCTTTCCCTCCTCTATTACTTCCACTGCAACGGCGACCCGTCGGGATGGGATTTCAAAGGGATTATCGAAAAGGCTAAAGATGTGAAAGTCAAAAAGAGTGATTTAAGATGGTATGACTGGGAAAGATATTCAGGCAGGCAGGAGACGAGGATCAAGATGGGAGGGTTTGTGGGTGATATTGCTTTTGAGGGCGAGATCAGCCCTTTTATGTCTTTGATTAGAGCAGGAGAAGTCTTACATGTTGGAAAGGGAACGGCATTCGGCCTCGGAAAATACAGCATTCAAAATTCAAAATTGAACAGTCAAGATTAGTGCCGGAGTCTTGAATTTTTTTGTTTTGAATTTCGAATTCTTTTATTTAAGGTGTTGGTGTTTTTTAAGTTTTGAATCTTGAATTTTGAATCTTGAATTCTTTTAGTGAAGGAGTTATACATGCCGAAAAGTTTCGAGGAGCTTCCCGTCTGGCAAAAGGCGAGGGCGCTCGTCAATCACATCTACGCTTTGACGAAGAAAGAAGCCTTCAGCCGGGACTTCAGTCTCGTTGACCAGATACGTCGCGCATCCGGTTCCGTGATGAACAACATAGCCGAAGGCTTTGAACGAGGCTCGAACGCCGAATTCATACAGTTCCTCTATATTTCAAAGGGGTCCGCCGGGGAAACAAGGACCCAACTCTATATTGCGCTTGATCAGAACTACGTCACAGATCAGGAATTCAGGAGAGGACACGAACTATGCATCGACGTATCGGGTCAGTTGAGTGGATTAATAGAATATCTTAAGGGATCGAAAATGAAGGGCGAAAAATTCAGGACGCATTATAAAAGCATGCGGGACGAAGTGGATGAAATTACGCGACAATTTAATATTCAAAATTCAAGAATCAAGAAAAGCAGCGATGGTGAATAGGTATTGATTTTTAAATTTTGGAATTTTCTGAAGGGGATGAATATTGGTTGAATTTTGAATTTCTTAAAGGGAAATGTTTTTGAATCTTGAATTCCAAGTTTTGAATATCGGTTTGCGTTGGAAACGGACGGGTTTAGATTGAGGAAAAGTGTTTTGAATCCTGAATTTTGAATCTTGGAATTCTTGGGTTTATGTTGGAAGGGACGAAGTTTGGTGGAAAGTGTTTTGAATTTTGAATTTTGTTTATAGCCATGGGGCTTTTGATCGGAGATCGGTTGGCTCTGGTCGTGATGTGAATTGTGAAAGCGTGTTTATTTTTGAATGGTGAATTTTGAATATTGAGTTTTGAATCTTGATTTATTGTGGAGGCGGAATGGAGATAGACGAAAGAGAATATAATTCTGTAGTTCTGGCGGCGCTGCTGTTCTTGAATATCGGATCTTGAATGTTGAATTTTTTTGAGAGTTTGGGTTGAGAAAATATGCAGGACGGCTATCTTTTTTGGGGAAGTTAGGTATGCATGAAACATACGAGACCGAGGAGGCAGAACTACTGCGCTGGCTACGTGATAAGAGAACTACAGAAGGGATAGAGGTAGAATTCAAGAGAGCGTTTAGCGGGAGAAGCGAAGAATTGGCCAAAGATATCATTTCGCTTGCAAATACACGCGGTGGGAAGATCTGCTTCGGAATTGACGACTTGAGTGAATTGAAAGACGTAATCGGAGTTGAGAACCCTGGAGCGTTAAGGGAGACTATCCAAAACGTCATAAACGACAAGTGTCGGCCTGGACTCGATCCTCTCCCCGTTAGTGAAGAAGTTCCGTGCAGTGACAGAACTGTTCTCATTCTGCATGTGGAAGAAAGTAACAACAAACCGCACTATTATGAGAAGAATAATTATCCTCGTATCTTTGTCAGAGCAGACAATACATCACGACCTGCCAATATAGACCAGATACAAAGGCTTTTTGAAGAACGAGGTAGAATATCTTATGATAACAAACCGCAGCAGGGTGTCTCTT
>JBFLXP010000314.1:0-3859 GCA_040757315.1 Nitrospirota bacterium | reverse complement strand
TCTCGCTAGAGACAAACCCTAAGTCCAGGAGTCGAAGGGTCAACGAGTCTAGGAGTCTATTTGGTCTATTTAGTCTGTTTTAGTCTAAGAGTCTAAGGGTCAACGGGTCGAGGAGTCGAAAGGAGTCAAAAGCGAAGTCATTTGAACTTCTTTTTACCAGTTGTACGCAATGACTGGTAAAGATTTTAGCAAACTAAAGTTCCGAAAGCTGCTCAGGGCAAGGGGATAGAGGCATGATGGTTATGGTTATGCCGGGGCAAATCCCGGATATTATTGAGAAAGGTCTGATGCCTTTCTATTGCCATCTTTGAGCCTCCTTATCCCCTTGCCCTCGGCATCGTTCAAGTGATTGATTTTTCACGGACGTTCCGCTATGAATTGCGTCAACCCAAACGCCATAGGAAGGAGCCGCCCGTGAATAATTCCTTTGTGCAACAATTCTTCCCGAATATCAAGTTCAAATACAGTTGCTTTGATCGCGTCATCCTGCGAGGGTACATCCTGTGGCTGTTCTTTCCGGCAGGCGTGGTCAGATTCCTCAGGGCGATGGGATTCAGGAAACTATCCAATGGCGTCATGAGGCTCTTGACCGACCAGTTGAACGCCCATATCCAGAAGGTGGCCCAGGCCAAGGATATCCCCATTCACTGGTGGCCTTCCATGGGTGGTGGAACAGACGGTGCCAAACAGAATTTTGTTCAAGAGCAGTACGCCCGACATTACACAGGTAAAGGGGACCGCCTGTATTGCATCCTGACGGACAAGGAACCTGTACGAACCTTTGCATGCCGGGAACTCACCTCAGGAAATGGCAAGAAATACGAGCGGCTCTATGATTGCCGGAAACCGGTGAAGCAGTACTACATCTACTTCCACGACAGGCTTTTAGGAGGGCCCTGCTATCTGAAGATCTCATCCTATCTGCCCTTCGAGTGCGAATTCTATTTCAACGGCCACAACGCCGTTCAGGTCCAACTGGATAAGCAGGGCGTTCATTACCGTCGCCAGGACAACGCCTTTTTGGATGTGGGTGATCCGGAAGCCATCAAGAAAGCCGCCCTGTCACTTGATGGCAGAGCCGTCCTCCATCGTGTCACACACTGGATGGACCTCTTCTTTAAGTTCGACAAGGGAAAATATTCCACCCGTTCCAGTTACCTGCAGCATGAATGGTATCTCTCCCAGGTGGAAATCTCCTCCAATATTGTGTTTCGGTCAGCGCGTTTCTGCACCAGTCTCTTTGAACGGCTCCTGGATAAGTTCCAACGCCTCGGATTGCCCGAGAGCATCACCCAAATTTTCAGCCGACGGCCCCATCGCGGCTCTACATCCAAGACTTTCTGGAGACTCTACGACAATAATGCCTGCATCAAACACTGGTTCCGGGGAAATTCCATCAAGCAGTACAACAAAATCGGTTTTTTCATCCGCACCGAAACCACCATCAACAACCCCAGATCCCTGGGGCTTAAAAAGCCTGTTCTCTATCTGCAGGCCTATCTGTGGACCGGCATCGGATGTAACGACCGTTTTCTGGACTGCTGCACCGATGTGGATGTCTCGTCCATCTCTGAACAGGAACATGAAATCTTCACCAAACCCGTATCAGATCAGACAGGCCGCCATGTCAGTGCGCCCGACTTCAGGAAAGACCGCCAAAAAGCTCTAGCCAAAGAACTTCTCAAACCCAAGTACCAGGTTTACGGCTTCAAGACCGGTCATCTGCTCAAAAACCTTTCCGCCCACTTCCAAAATCCTGCACAAATCCGCTATGAAATGAACAAATTGAAGGCGCGGGGCGTTCTGGAAAAAGCCAAACACAAATCATTCTATGCAGTTACAAAAAAGGGCTGGACCTGGCTGTGGCTGGAAATCTGTTCGAGCAACTTCTTCAAAAACCCAATGATTTCAAGGAGCATGAAAAATGACGTCCTCCAATTTGCTTCGCAACCCTCCCAAATCGAAGATGCCTATGGCCTGATCCATCGAGGATTATCCCAATTAACACAACAACTTGCCATGATTTCCTGAACGTGAAAAAACGTAAATTTTCCTCACGTTTTCTGAAGGCAAAACGATGGAATAATTGGCTCAAAGGAATGGACCCAATTGGGCGTTTTCCAATATGTAAAGCTGTTTTTTCGAGGCCCCATCCATAAGCCATGCCTTCGGTCGGACAACCATACGTACTAACTTGCCCAAAATATCACAATAAAGCTCATTCAGTTCATTTGCAACGTGGTCGGCCAGGTAACCAACCATGTTTGAGTCTCTGCTGAGCACAAATGGGTCCGTGGCGCAGATTGAAAACCCCCCTTGGACTTAGGCCCTGACACCCTCTGCCTACGCCTCCTCTAAAGTGATCCGACCTTCCTCTAGCCCTTGTCTCGCGTTGACGTAGTTGACGAGAAGTCGTGGGCATCGCTTCACCAATTGCTGGAAGTCCCAACTCACTCCAATGTCTACATCGCCCTTTACAGCCGTGGCGATGTGAAGGGCATTACCGAGGGACCCTGGTGGCACAACGGCCTCCTGAACGTAAATTTGGGCTGAGCGGATCCTTTTCAGTGCCAAGACACAGAGAAAGGAGCAGGGAGCATCTTTCAGGGGTCAGGGCCTGCGGAAAATTACCCAAAACTGGCTTGACCGGAAATGGGTAAAAGCACTTCGATTTCCGGATTGCAGATTGCGCATTGCGAATTTTTTCTCCGCGTTGGTGTCAGGCGTCACAGCAAAAAGGATCAGCAGGCTACCTCGGATCTGGTTTGGTTTTAGAGGTGTATGCGCGAGCAATGTCGGTGCAAGTGCGGACATTGGTATCAATAATTTCGACGACTTAAGCTTGCTTCGGTGCCAGGCAGCGGAACTAAAGGAGTCGAACGGCTTTTCCTTGCCCCTTTTGCCCCGCAGGCCCGGAAGATCGCAATGGGGTTGAATTCTTACCCGGTGGAATCGACATTACATTCCACTCAGGCGCTGTGGCGTACCCCGCAGGGGATTCAACTGGGGCCCTTCGCTCTAAGCCCCCTTGGAGAGTTACTTACTTATTTATGGACGTCCCCCCTTCTCCTTGCTATTGGCTTTTGGAAAATCCCCGGCTACCGCATACATCCCATGCTCCGCGATAATCGCCCAAAAATTGACCATTTCATAGAAATTAGCCAACACTTACCCCTGCCCGCAAGGGCTTGAGCGTTGGAAGAATTTGCCTTACGAAATTCTTCCAACAATCAAAAAGAAAAATCTTAACCGTGCAATCCGCCTGCCCCGCTTGCCCCGTAGCTCAGAATGATGGTACTGGGGTGAAATTTAGAAACTATTTCACTGGGGTGTGGCGAAGCCCCGTGCCAAAAGAAAGTATTAAACTTCTTCGTTGGCTGTCAACAGTGTAGACCCCTCATCTTTTCTCCGATCCTTCATCCTCTCACTGCTCATCTTTAGTCAATAGTAGAGGTTTGACCTATTCTCTCACCCAGGATGCCATTTTACCCAAAGCCGGCCTTGGCCGAAAATGGGAAGATCTATCGAGGACAAGAACACATTGGTGCTGCAAAGGCAAAAGTCACTCAGGTTGCGAAAGTTCAAACACACACCGTTAAGTTGATGGCAATGCGCCAGGCGGGATGCGGGGGTGTGGCGAGCAACCGCCATTCCTACCGCGACCCATTTATAATGAGTTAGTTATTTATGTACGTCCCCCATTAAATCCCATCGCTACTAAGAATAATGTATATAAGCTTTGGCAGGCGGGCCTGCCCGCTATGCCCGCCCTACAGCCGATAGGAGATGCGGACGGGCCTGTATTTCATAGCGTCTCGCATGGCGGGCGAGGCCTGGCCGCCTCTCCCTGCCCGTCCTA
>JBFLXP010000313.1:0-3869 GCA_040757315.1 Nitrospirota bacterium | reverse complement strand
AAGCCTATAATGTCGCTAATAATGGAGAGGTAATACAGAGCATCGGCGCGAGGTTTACTCAAGACGTCCTTCAGATCAACAGAAGCGTTACGGTGACGCTGGACGGGGGCTATGATTGTCAATATACTGCAAACAGCGGAATGACATTCCTTAGCGGTCAACTGCAGACATTTTCGACCGGGGGGACATTGACTATTAAGAATTTTGTCCTTGAACAATAGGAGAGGCAGGAAAGCTTTCGGGAGTCGGGAATCCTTCTTGTCAGCCGTGGGTGATTCGCCGAGGCAAAAAGAACGATTCCGCCAAGCCGGAATGACAGAAAAAAGGGACTTACCGAGTTTGTGGATAGACAATAGAACCTATCTCAAAATCGGTTTCTTCCGAAAGAAGCCGTTATGCCCGCGAAAGCGGGCATCCAGAAAGGCCCGAATGAACTGGATTCCCGCCTGCGCGGGAATGACAAAAAAAGACCTAATGTCGAAGAGACGGGCTTTTGAGATAGGTTCTAAGTAATTTTTCTATATTCAAAAAGGAGGAAGGGATGGTAAAGAGAGTTCTGGTGTTAGTGGCTTGTTTTTTGTTAATGGGAGTTAATGCATTTGCGGGGAATGGAGATCTGATTGTTAACGGAAAAGCCGGGATCGGGACGACGAGCACCGCTGCCGGCAAATTATATGTAAAAAGTACTGAAATCGGTACGCCTGGAGCAATTCAGATAGATACGCCGGGCCAATCTCAAATAGAGTTTTTATCTAACGGGTTACAAATATGGGCTTTGATCGGCACTGGTAACGGCAACGCGGGATTTTATTATTTTCCCACAGCGGCAATACATTTCTTTATGACACCGGCCGGCTGGCTGGGGCTTGGGTATACTAATCCCGGTTACAAACTGCACGTCAACGGTTCTTTTTCAGCCGTTACCAAGTATTTCGATATACCCGATCCCAGGTATAAAGATGAAAGCCAGAGGCTTATTCACTCATCTCTGGAAGGTCCGGAGATCGGAGTCTTTTACAGAGGCGAAGCAAAGATCGAGAAGGGCGAGGCCGTGGTGGCGCTTCCCGATTATTTTGAGGCGTTGACGAGGAAAGAGGGCAGGACTGTTCTGCTCACTCCCAAGTTTGAGGCTGCAGATGAGCCTGTTAGCAATCTTGCGGCATCTGCGGTTGCAGATGGAAAATTCAGCGTAAGGGCTATAGACAGCATGAATCCCGAACAATCCTTTTATTGGGAAGTCAAGGCAGTGAGATCCGACGTTGAACAATTACGTGTGGAAGAGAAAGATAAGGATTATGACAAGAACAAGGATATCTGGAAACCGAAATAAGCGGGGCAGCAGCGAAAGATAGAGGAATTAAAGCCTGTCGGCTCATAAAAAAGGGGGGACCTTCAAAGCCTTTCAAGGCGATGAGATTTGATCAGGGCATGGTGTCACAATTCTTATGCAACTGTAAGGTTAGCTTCTCGTCAAATCGCAGAGAATGGCGAAAATATCTTCATACTTGGCATCCAACATCTGATAAATCCTGCAATCGACATAGTTGCATTTGGACGCATATTGCAGGAATAACTGGGTTTTCGACGCCGCCTGCGCTGCGTCGGACAGCTTGTTGATGAAAGAGGATCTATTCTTTTTCATATGCCATGCCTCGGCAAGATTAGTGCAGACCGATCGTGAGTACTTCCTGATCTGGTCGGTGAGGAATCTTTTTTCAGTCGGAAATGTCCTCGATTTCTCGAATATCTCTTCGAATATCTCGATAGCAGTCTCGAAGACAAACCGATAGATTTCGAAATTGTCGGCGTTGTCTATCCCTTTCGTCGCGGACATCTTTTTTTCACCCCTGGCTGGTTTGCGCAATCTGCCCCGGGTTTGAGCATCTGATTCGGATGCCCGAGTCTGATAGCCCGCGTCGGTCTGAATCGTCTTATCCTCAACAGCGACATGCATGATTCATCGTCTCCCGTTTCATACTATTCCTACCCGGAAATGCAAAATGAATGCCAAGAGAAAAATACGTTTTTTCCTTTGGTTGTTACGGCCACGGGAAGCAAGATTTTCATTTTTTGCAGGTCCGGTTATGCAAATGAGAATGTCGGGGGCTCTTTGACTCAAATGACGCATAAGCAGGGATATTGGCCCTTAGGGCACTCAAACCTTTCACCGTCGTGATATAATTATCGGTAAAATAGGAGGAATCTTATGGATGAGACGACAAAAGCGGAATCCTTCGCTGTCCCGACTGAAAAGCTCCGATGGGTCTGTCCTGAGGACATGTTTCCCTTCGAATGTACCACGGACATTGAGCCCCTGAAAGAGTTCATCGGACAAGAGCGAGCTATTGACTCGATAGATTTCGGACTGAAACTGGAAAGAGCCGGGTATAACCTTTTCCTGACAGGGCTGACGGGCACAGGAAAGGCTTCCACCGTGAAAACCAAGCTGGAAAGATTCATTGAAAAAAGAAAAGCAGAGGGCATCGTATATCACTTGAACGATTGGTGTTATGTTCATGATTTCTCCGATCACGACCATCCAAGAATTCTGAAACTGCCTCAGGGTCTCGGGAGGGCTTTCGCCAATGATATGGATGAGCTCGTTAAAAGGCTGAAGGATGAAGTACCGAAGACTTTCGGGAGCGAAGAATTCAATAAACAGAAACAGGATATCCTTTCGGAACACCAGAAGAAGTATCAGGCATCGATGGATGCCCTCGAGAAGGAGGCAAAGGAAAAGAGCCTGATGGTACAGCTCTCACCGGTTGGAGCCGCGGTTGTTCCTCTCGTTGATGGAGAACCTATGTCGAGAGAGGATTTCCTGAATCTGCCGGAAGCCGAAAAAGAGAAGATCGAGGCAAAGCGTCTGGAAATGATGAGGAAGGTTGAAGACGCTTATGCCCAGCTCCATGATTTTGAGAAGGAAGTGGGAGAAAAACTGAAGGAGATCGAGAGGAAGGCGGGCGAGTTTGCGATTTCCGGGCTGTTCGACGATCTCATGAAAAGTTACCGCGAACATCAGGAAGTCCTCGACTTCCTGCAAGACGCAAAAAAATACACTCTTGAGCACCTGGACCTTTTCATACAGGCTCCGGCACAACCGCCTTTTCCGGTGCCTCAGGCTCAGCAGGTGGATACCTTCCTTGCTTACAGAGTGAACTTGTTTGTCGACAACAGTTCTCTGAGCGGGCCTCCCATTATCATCGAGCCCAATCCACACTGGTTCAACATGTTCGGCAAGATAGAGAGAAGGGCTCTTATGGGCACTTATTTGAGTGACCACACGATGATTAAGGCCGGCGCCGTTCAGCTTGCCAACGGGGGCTATCTGATTCTCAATATTCGGGACGTGGTGCTGAATCCGGGCGTCTGGGAAGGGCTGAAAAGGGTCATTAAATCCAAGGAAGTCCGTACGGAAGATCCGGGCGAGCAATTCGGCTTTTTCATCCCGCTCGGCATGAGGCCCCAGCCGATGCCTGTCGATTTGAAGACCATCGCCATGGGCGATGACTACCTGTACCAGCTTCTGACTATCTATGACGAGGATTTCTGGGAGATGTTCAAAGTGAAGGCGGACTTTGATTATGAAATGAAACGAACGGCGGAAAATGTGAAGTCATACACCTGCTTCATCCGTCGCTGCTGCGACGAGGACAGGCTGTTGCCCTTCGACCGGTCCGGCGTGGCCAAAGTCCTCGAATATGCCGCCAGGACGGTAGACGACCAGGAGAAGCTTTCGGCGCGGTTCGGCCCGCTTAGGGATCTGCTCATCGAAGCCGACTACTGGACGAGGAACGCGGGAAGCGAAATGATCACGGGTGGGTTTGTGGAGAAAGCGGTGAAGGAGAAGATCCACCGGCTGGATCTGA
>JBFLXP010000312.1:0-3871 GCA_040757315.1 Nitrospirota bacterium | reverse complement strand
GAATTTCTTAAGAAGTTTTCAGTGGGCTACGCCCCGGAAACAAGGGACGGCCTCCTGAGGCACCTGAGGAAGTTGGGTTACGCCGACTCCATGCTTAAGGAGGCGGGGCTGATAGCCGGCGACGACAGAGGATACCGGGACTGGTTCAGAGGCAGAATCATGTTCCCGATATACACGATGAAAGGCGACGTGGCCGGTTTCGGCGGAAGGGTCATGGACGATTCCCAGCCGAAATATCTCAATTCGACCGAGACCGAGGTTTTTAAGAAAAGCGACATGCTTTTCGGCATCCATCTGGCAAAGGACGATATCAGAAAAAAGGGACACGCTCTCATCGTTGAAGGGTATCTCGACGTGATCGTCTGCCATCAATTCGGGTTTGCAAATACGGTCGCGCCTCTCGTAACCGCCCACACCGGACGTCAACTCCGGAAACTGAAACTACTCGCAAAGCAGTCTATCCTCGTGTTTGACGGCGACAGCGCCGGCACGGCTGCAGCGCGGCGGTCTCTTGCATTGATCTGCGAAAACGATCTTCGGGCCGGGGTGATGCTGCTGCCGCAGGGCGACGATCCCGACAGTTTCCTCAGAAAGAAAGGAAGTGATGCCCTGAGAAAGTCGCTTGCCTGCACGATGACAGCCATGGAGTTCGTGATGAAGACGGCTGTCGGCGACAGAGCTGATGCGGTTCGGGAGGCGCTCGGCCTCGTAGCTTCCATGAACGACAACATTCTTGCAGACGAACTTCTCCACGATCTCTCGGACAGATCGGGAATCCATGAGCCTGTGCTGAGAAGCGAACTCGAAAAGTTCAGAAGAAAGGCAGCATCGAGACCCGGCACAGGGGTAGAACCTTCGCTCCCGGCAAAACCGCCCCGGGAGGAATGCCTCTTGCTGAGCGCCATCATCGCCCGTCCGGAAAAAGCCGCAGAGATTCTTTCCGAACTGGATATCGACGATCTGAAAGCCGACATGATCAGGTCCATTTTCCACAAGCTGAAGACCGTCTCCGGCGGGATATCGCCGGCTTCCCTTCTCAACGCCGGCGACGAGAAGGAAAAGGCTCTCATCAGAGAGCTTACACTGGAGCCGGGATTCGATATCGATCATATTGACAGGAATATTGCGGATTGTTTGCAGACCATAAAGAGAAAAATGGTTGAAGAAAAGCGGAGACTCGCAGCAGCGTCGGAAAATGCAGAGATCCTCAACTCCCTCTTGAAGGAAAAAAGAAAGCTTATAAAGGGGTGAATTCATGAAACAGCGCTTCGATTATTTTGACTATGTCGATTATCTCGGAGACTACGACGACCGAGAGGAATTGCTCCTCGACACGGAGGGAGAAGAAAGGATACTCGAAGATGAGGAAGAACGGGGGCCGGACTTCATCGAAGGCGAGAAAGACCCCGTCCGCATCTATCTGAAGGAAATGAGCACCGTGCCGCTGCTCACGCGGGAAGGTGAAATAGAAATCGCCAAGAAAATGGAGGATGGGAAGGAAAGGATTTGCCGGGTGATCTTTTCTCTCCCTTTCGTCCTGAGAAAGCTCATCTCCCTGGGCAAGCTGACGGAGAGCGGCAATGTCCCCCTGACCGACATCATTCAGAGCAGCGAAGAGGAGACCGAAGACGACCTTTTTCTCGAATACAAGAGGTTCTTCACCATCACCAAGGACATTGACCGGCTGAACAGAAAGAGAAAGCAGTATCTCAAGAGACTCGATGAAATCACGTCTTCGAAAAAACCGGATTCCCGCCGGGCCTCGGAAAAACGATCCGCTCACCTCATCAGACTTCTTGAAGAGAACAGGGGTGAGATACTCGAAAGAGTCCGCCAACTCAGATTAAAAGACGATGTCGTGCTCGCTTTCTCCGAGGAACTCAGGAAGTCCGTCGCGGAGGTAGACGCGCTTCAGCGAAGGATCTCGGCGGCCGGCAAAAAGGCAAAACAGTCGACGCCGGAAAAGAAAAAAATAATCGCTGCGTTCAGGGCTAAAATCGAGGACAAGGAACTGCTCTTCGGAATGAAGGCCTCGGAGATGAGAAAGGCTCTGAAGGTTCTGGCGGACGGAGAACAGGAAGTTCACGAGGCCAGAAGAGCCATGATCGAGGCTAACCTGCGCCTCGTCATCAGCATCGCCAAGCGATACCTCGGAAGAGGTCTCGGTTTCTCCGATCTTATCCAGGAAGGGAACAGCGGCCTCATGAGGGCGGTCGATAAATTCGAGTACAAGCGGGGATACAAATTCAGCACGTACGCCACTTGGTGGATTCGTCAGGCTATAACCAGGGCCCTTGCGGACCAGTCCAGAACAATACGAATTCCCGTCCATATGGTCGAAACGATCAACAAGATAACGAAGGTGGCGCGGGAACTCGTACAGGAAATCGGCCGGGAGCCTACTCCGGCGGAGATAGCAGATCGGCTGAAGATACCCGTTGAGAAAGTAAGCAGCATACTCAAGATATCCAAGGAACCGATATCTCTCGAGACGCCGATCGGCGAAGAAGATACACACCTCCGCGATTTCATAGAGGACAAGGCGATGCCCTCACCTCTTGATTATGCTATTCAGGACGACATGAGAAAAAAGATCGATCAGATACTATGCTCACTTCCGCCCAAAGAGGAAAAAATAATCAGAAAACGGTTCGGCATAGGTATGGATATACCTCATACCCTCGAGGAGGTCGGTCTCGAGTTTGATGTGACGCGGGAGAGAATAAGGCAGATAGAGGTTAAAGCGATCCGAAAACTGAAACACCCTTCAAGGAGTAAATGGCTCCGAGAATACATCGAAAAGCCTTGATTAATCCTCCCCGATACTTTATAGTAAATAGTTCTGAGGCTGATGCTTCTCTTAGCTCTTAGCTCAATTAGCAAAAATAGCGTCGGGCCCATAGCTCAGCTGGTAGAGCTACCGGCTCATAACCGGTTGGTCCCAGGTTCGAGTCCTGGTGGGCCCACCAGATTTGTAGGCAGGATGAACGAACAACTCAAGAACCTCATTGAACTGCAAGAGATTGATCGTGAGATCATCGATATGAACCGTTTGATCGGCAGCATCCCCGCCAAGTTCGAAGAAGCACAGATCCCCTTGAAGGAATCCCAGCAGTCATTTCAAGCTGTCAGGCAAAAACTTGACTCCCTTGAAAAAAAGAAGCGCGATAGGGAAAGGCAACTCGACGACGTGGGAGAAAAGATCGGGAGACTTAAGGCGCGGACATCGGAGATAAAAACGAACAAAGAGTATCAGGCCCTTCTCTCTGAGATAGAAGCCGTTGAAAAAGAGCGATATGCAGCCGAAGACGAGATACTGGTCATCATGGAAGAAATGGAGAACGCGTCGCGGCTGGCAGAAGCAGAGGAGGTCAGACTTAAGGTCGAACAGGAAAAAATTGACGCGGTAAAAAAGAATTTCGAGGCCGAAAAAGCTGCTTATGAACAGGATCTGGCCCGTATGAAGGCCGTGCGCTCGGAGGCAGCCCGGTCCATAGACGAAGAACTCTACGTAGAGTATATCGAGCTCATCGAAACCCACATGGGCCAGGCCGTGACCGAGGCAAGGGGCGAAATCTGCCAGGGATGCAACATGAACATCCCGCCGCAACTGTTTGTCGAGCTGAAAAAGAATGAGGAGATAATCCACTGCCCGCAGTGCCGCCGGATTCTGTACTATAAGAACAACGATCAGCCTGCAGAAAAAAATAAAGACACCGAGCCTGTCTAAAAATGGGGACACATCCAATACTGTTCGGCATGTATATTGCGTTCTTATGATAATCGAGAATATGAGGCACAGTAAAGCTTGAAACGGTTGTGGTGTGGCTGTTTGTCTCGAAGAAGTCCGGGATCGGCAGTAAAGAAAGAC
>JBFLXP010000311.1:0-3904 GCA_040757315.1 Nitrospirota bacterium | reverse complement strand
TGATCTGAAATCAGAAACTCGGCGAGTGATGCGATGTCCTCCGGTTTTCCGACTCTTCCTGCAGGATGCTGTAAATGATCCGTTTCCGAGAGATCAGGGGTTCTCCTCCGGCTTTTCTTTTTCCATCCTCCCACCTCTATCCATCCGGGGCTTATGCAGTTGACCCGGACTTCAGGTCCGAGGCTGACTGCCAGTGCATGGGTAAGAGCAACAATGCCGCCCTTTGATGCCGAGTAAGCCTCGGTGTCAGGTTCCGACATGAAAGCCCTCGTTGAGGCTATATTCAAGACTATGCCCTTTGTTTTCCTTAAATGAGGGGCAGCATGTTTGGCGCAAAGGAATGCTCCGGTGAGATTGACGGCGATGACGCGATTCCATTCATTTAAAGGGAGTTTTGAGACGGGTTTATTAATGGATATCGCCGCGTTATTGATCAGCACATCCAGTCTGTGAAATGCTATTATTGTTTCTTTGATGCAGCGCTTTACATCATTCTCTATCGAGATGTCGGTACGGATAAACCAGACCCTCCCCATTTTTTTATATTCCTTCTGTGTTTCCTCCCCTGCTTCTTTATCAACTTCGGCAATCACTACATTCATGCCGCGCTTCAGAAAAGCTTTTGCGATCGCCTTCCCTATCCCCTGACCGCCTCCCGTTATTATCGCTGCCTTCCCTGACAAGCTCATGGCGTCCTTCCCGCTTCCGGTGAGCTTAATCCTTTGCTCCGGCGTTTATTAATTCTCTCCTCACCTCATCCATTTCGTGGCCGATGTAAGGTTTCATCAGGCTGAGTACCGTCGCGCCGCTTTTTGTTTTAGCATTCACATCCGCACCACTTTCGATAAAAAGCTTTACAACGTCGGCACGACCATATACTGCGGCCACCATCAGGGGTGTTTTTCCGTCATTGTCCCGGGCGTCTATGTCAGCCCCATGTTCAATAAGAGGCTTCACAACTTCAATCCCATACGAAGCCGCAACCGAGAGCGCCGGCTCGCCTGTTGAATTCTTGACATTCACGTCAGCCCCCTTTTCAAGAATCAGGCTTATTATATCGACCTTGTCTTTTCTAAGGGAAAAGAATAAGAGGGGATTCCCGAAATTCTCCTTGGCATTCACATTCGCACCCCTCTCAATTAGCAGTTTCGAGAGCCCGAAATTTCCGTCGGATACCGCTCTCATCAGAGGAGTCCATCCCCCATATGCCCTGGCGTCAACGTCGGCGCCATTTTCGATCGTTGATCCCGACTTTTCAATATCGTTTTTCATGACGGCATTCCACAATTCCATGTTGAGTCCTTCCGTGCTTTTGCCCGCATTCTGTTTGCCGGCTTCATCCTGGCAGCTTGAAAACAGGAAAATCGAAAAAAACAACAATAATGGAACACATTTGAAAGTCCGCGAAGCTTTCATGATCTATTCCTTTGATATAATCCTGTAAGTAAATTCACCATGCTTTTTGTACACCCAGCATTCCACACGAGAAATGATGTCATGGTCAAGATGAGCATCAAAGTCTATGATGTATAATAGATCCGCTGCTTTTGCGGAGGGAGTCACCTCTATCAACTTCACACTCTTAACACCGGAATGACGGCCATAGACAGTAATACCCGCTTTAACGGCATTCGTGCAAAGACGTATTGCTTTATCTTCATCTCCGGTATCAGCACTTCCCCGGCCCGTGTCTGTGTCGGATCCGCTTGTTGAATCGGAACTCCCTGAACCATATTGTTCAAGATCAGAGTCCGTGAATACGCGTCCAGCATAGATAGAACTGTCCGCAAGGAAGATCACAAAAAAAAACGCAACGAACACACCAAACATGTATCTCATTTCTCACTCTCCCATAAAGATTATTCCCGAATCCGGTGCGGTATCTTTCCGGCACTTCCATAGATTATAATTTGTTACACATTTATCCACAAATAGGCTATGAAATACTTTATTGCAGTTTAGCATATACCCAAATCCAGCGATGACAATAGTGAACGCTTGATTTATCGGTCATTGCGAGCACCTGTAGGTGCGTGGCAATCTCCATGAAAAAGGCGAGATTGCTTCGTTTCACTCGCAATGACAACCTTATCGCTGCATTTGGGATATATTAAACAATTTTTTAGAATGCGGAGAGAGAAATTCCTCCCTTGAGCGATTATCCGGACAATTGAATTTTCTTATGAGAACCACTAACAGATTTCTTGTGATTTCCAACGCCGTCATTCTTATTGTTTCCTTTCTTCCGGCTGTCTGCGGCGCGGATGTGATGACAGGTGGAGAGACCATCTATCACGTTGTCGAAGGCGACACCCTCGAACGCATCGGCGCCAAACTAGGGATGAACTGGAAGGATCTTGTAAAAGAAAACAACATCGACCCGGAGAAATATCTCAAGATAGGGCAGGCAATCCGCGCGAACACAAGGAAGATAATCCCGCGAATGATCGATGAGGGAATTATCATCAATATCCCGGACAGGATGCTCTATTTCTTTCAGGAAGGTAGACTGAAGAACGCCTTCCCTGTCGGTCTCGGCATGCCGTCGTGGAGAGGAATGACAATTTGGAGAACGCCGGAGGGGAAATTCACGGTGACCGGAAAAAGAAGAAATCCGACGTGGCACGTTCCGCCCTCCATGCAGTGGAAGATGAAGATGGAGGGAAAGCCTGTGAAGACCGAGGTCCCTCCTGGGCGGGATAATCCTCTGGGAAGGTATGCGGTTGATTTGTCTATCCCAAGAGTGGTCATTCATGAAACCATCTGGCCGACATCCGTATATCAGTTCAGGAGCCACGGTTGTATCAGGGTTTCACCGGAGAATATGGAAAACTTTTTTCAGGGGGTTGTGATTGGAATCACAGGCGAAATAATATATGAACCTGTTAAAATTGCAGTAACCGGAGGACGAATCTTCCTCGAAGCCCATCGCGACATTTACGGGAAGGTCGGGGACTTGAGTGCCGGGGCAGAGAGGCTGATAGAGGATAAAGGCTTTTCCGATAAGGTTGACTGGCAGAAGGTTGACCGGGTGATCAAAGAGAAAAAAGGAATTGCGGAGGATATTACTCTATGATTACAAGAAGGAATTTTCTCATGGCCTGCCTTGCCGGAGCAGTCCTTTCACCTTTCAAGGGCACATTCGCATCGGCAAATAAGGACAGAATCATCGACATGTATAACATCCACACAGGGGAGCGTCTGAATATCTGCTATTGTTCGGCGGGAAGATACGACCGTCATGCGATCGAGAGTATCAATTATTTCTTAAGGTGCCACTACACGAATGAAGTGAAGGAAATAGATACGGGACTCCTGGACCTTCTCTGCGATATAAGGGACGTTGTGGGTGACCGGGAGGAGGTCAAGATCATTTCGGGCTACCGGTCGGCTGCTTACAATGAGAAGCTGATCTCTCAGGGAAGAGGCGTCAGCAGAAACAGTCTTCATCTCCATGGCCTTGCCATCGACTTTGCGATCGACGGAACCGGCGTTGACTCGATTTCGCACATCGCCAAATCCTTTGCTGCGGGCGGTGTTGGAACCTACCCTGAATTTGTGCATATCGATGTGGGAAGGGTTAGATACTGGTAGGAGGCTGTTCAGACGCAAATATTCATGTTTTGGCGCGGAATCAGAGCAGGTGCAGCACCATCGCTCATTCTCGGTTCCGATAAGAATCGAAACCTCCGAGGTATCCCGATAAGAATCGGGATAAAGCCGCTCCGGTACAGCATCTGCCCTGATTCCATCAAGTGATTTCCCGCATTCAACTACAACGATAGACGAGATGAAGCGCTGGGGGGAAGCGCGCCGCATTCAGTCACACAAAATAGTCTCGGATTGTCCCCCTTCGCTCTTATGCTTCTGAAAATTGATTTTGGCGACTCTCGGTGAGGTATTC
>JBFLXP010000310.1:0-3964 GCA_040757315.1 Nitrospirota bacterium | reverse complement strand
AAGAGGCTGATACACTTGATATAAAGCTTGTTCAGCTTAAGGCCGGTAAGGCTGGTTTAAAGCCGAGAGAAATGAAGCGGCTACGTGAAGCAGTCGCAAGCCTAAACGTTAAGTATTTGGTTGCCCTCGTTGACGACGATGAACTTATGTTTTCCCCTTCGGAACCCCTTTAGCATTCTTAAGTATTTACATATAATGCTTGACAGGTGTATATGATAGTCATATACTATCATTATGCCGTCTAATATTTTGGCGAAATGCACTGGATTTGAATGGGACAGTCACAATGCAAACAAAATTTGGCTCAAGCATCACGTTTCTTTATCAGAGTGCGAACAGATTTTTTTCAATCTCCCGTTGGTTGTCGCCGATGATATTAAGCACTCAGAACAGGAAAACCGTTTCTTTGCCCTTGGTCAAACTGATGCGGAAAGATTTTTATTCGTGGTTTTCACGGCTCGAAAAAATAAAATCAGGATAATATCAGCGAGGGATATGAATCGAAAAGAAAGGAGAGTGTATCAATCTCATGAAGATGAAAATACCTAAGTTTAAAAATGAAGATGAGGAAAGAGCGTTTTGGGCGACTCATGACTCAACTGAGTTTATTGATTGGAGAAAGGCAAAGAGGACTTTGCTGCCAAATTTGAAACCATCGGTCAAGACTATTTCTCTGCGACTCCCCGAAGCAATGCTTGAAGAATTAAAGCTACTGGCAAATAAAAGGGATGTGCCATATCAATCTCTGGTGAAGATTTTTTTGGCAGAGCGTATTGAAGAAGAACTTGATGCATACTCTAAGGCATAACAAATCACTCGTGCGGATGGCGTTCTGCCACCGCACAGTTCAGGCGTTAGGCGTTGGCGAGGGAGGTGGACGTCACGAAAAAGATCACGGACGAAGAAGCAAGGGATTCACACCGAATCTGGACAGATCATGAACAAATGGACAACGGAGAACTCCGGTTCCGCCTGAAATCTTCCGACGGCAACGACTACATCCGCACTGTTGCCGGCAAGAGCGGAGCCTGGCAGAAGGCTCACAAACACATGGCTCTTTGCGAGACCTACGTGGTGATATCGGGATGGATCGGATTCGCTGAACGGAAGCGCGGGCAGATGACAATTTCTGTCTTGGGGGAGGGCGACGTCGTTACCACGAGACCGGGGGTCGTTCACAACGTGTACTTGCCCGCCGGAGCAGTGATTCACACTGCAAAGCATGGCGGCGCCGCCCAAGGTGACTGGCACGAAGACGCTGAATTCACTCAGCAGACGTCGGTGCTAACCGAGGCGGACATACGGCGGTTGGCAGCGGCGGCCGCGCCACCGGACGAGAGATTCGACTCCTACATGGCCCTCTACAACAACCTCGACAATCTCATTTGGCGCATTCCGGGCTTCTTAGTCGCGGGTGCCGCTATACTGATGGGTTTCGCAGGTGCTATTCTGTCACGAGATCCCACGCCTGTCGTACCGCCTGCGCTCGCTGGTGGCCTTTTCCTCTTCCTGGGCTTGCTCTTCTTCCTGAGTGCCTATAGCATGGCGCGGATCCGTGAACACCATACAATGGCCGGCGACGAACTGCGTCGCATGGAGCCAAGCGGCTACTTTCATAGCCGCCAGCGGACGGTTGCTCGCCGTTGGCCGCCGTCTGCGACGCTCGTGTTTAGGGTGACGTATCTCTTGCTCGCGGCCATCTTCTGGGTTTTGGCGGTAGTCGCTTTCGCACGATACGACCTCCTCGTCAAGCTGGTACAGTGGGGAACAGGGGGTAACTGAACCAACGCCTAACACTTATAAGGCCCCCCGCTGTCAAGAGAAAAAGCGATCCTAATCGGAAATAAAATCATTTCCTAAATGTTCTTCAGATTGCCAGGAAGCTCTGACTTGGTTTCCAAAGCGGCGTCAGATGATATCTGCACCAAACACTTATCGAGGCTCAGTAGCCAATCCTGAGGGCCAGGGCTGGCGACAGCAGGGAGACCCTTCGGTCTTGTTCCCTGCGGCCTGGAAACAATTCAGAACCCTTATGCCGTCCTATTCAAAGGTCTGGTTCAGGCCAATGGCCTCCTCCAGTTGGTATCAGGCTCGGGTAAGGGGCAGAACCCTTAACAATCTTTTATATCTTATAGAGACCGGGCGTCCTAATCAAAAAAAATAGGCGCCGGGTATCGCATTCCATGATGCCCTATTCATGATCGAAGCCATATACAAAAGCATGTCTGAAGAGCATCGATCGGACTTCACCCTAAGGGCGCCAGTTAGACGCACAGGCTCACCCGGTCCCAGCTTTATTTCGCAAAGAAGACTTCCGGATGAAACACCTCTTTTCTTTTCAGGATATGATAGACAGCTCTCGCAAGCTTATGAGCAAGAATGGTCAGGGACTTTGCCTTGCCGTGCTTTCTGGCAAGTTTCTCTCTGTACTTTACCGCCTCGGGGTTTCTCCTGAGGAAAAGGACTGCTGCTTCTGAGAAGGCCCATTTAAGGTGTGCGTTGCCGATCTTCTTGCCCGAGGTGCCGAGTTTCTTACCTGCCGACTCCTTGGCGGATTTCACCAGTCGGCAGTATGAGACGAAATCCTGTACGCTGGGGAAGCGGTTGATATCATGTATCTCATAGAGGATGGTGAGGCCGAGGACCCTTCCTATGCCGGGTATGGAGCGAAGACGGAAATAGGAATCGGCGTCATCGACCTTTGCGATAAGGGATATCTCATGTTCAACACGGTGAAGCAGTTGATCATAGTGGTCTATGAGGCCAAGGTCCAGTTCGATGCTCTTTTGGACACTCACGTCCACAAACCGTTCGGCCACGCCTTCGCGGTTGGCTTTCTTTCCGATATTCTTCCCTATCTCCGGAAGGTTGTATTGATAATTGGTGTTTTGCACATGGGCGAGGAGTTCGGCCCGCTTGCGGACAAGGTGCAACCTTCTTCTTAAGAGATCCCTCGTGGACCGCATTTCGGAAGGGTAGACATACGCCATAGGCATCATGCCGCCCCTAAGCAGCACCGCTATCTTATGAGCGTCTACCTTGTCGTTCTTTGCTTTACCTCCGTGGATGGCTTTCATGTACAAGGCATGGCCCAGGACAAAAGGGATATTCTCCTTATTGCAGAGATCGGCGATCCAGTACCAGGTGAAGATGCATTCTACGGCCACGACAATGTCCTCACGATATGGCGCGATAGTCTTCAGAAAGGTGTCGGGATTTGTTTTGATGTCCCGGTGCAGGACGATCTTCCCCTCTTGGTTCAGAATGCAAAGATACATCGTCTTGGCGTGCAGATCGATTCCGCAGGAAAATTTGTGCTGCTTGGTGTAAAATCTCATTTGAGGCCTCCTTTAGGGAAAATTGGGTTCCTGAATCATATCTGATTCGGGTATGATTCAGGGGGGCCTTAATGAGTATCAAGGCGCTCCAGCGGACTCGCTTCGCTCGCCGCTGAGCTTTATCGTTCTGTGAATAAATTAACGGCATCAATAACGGCATTAAAGGCATGGTGCACTCAGCGAGGGGTACGCCCCTCCAAAGGAGGTGTTGCGATATGTTAGGTAAACTAACGTCGTACCTGAGGAGTGGCAGGGTGCAATGTCTTAGTTGGCCCGGAGACTGTGGGTGTTCAGACTGGCGTATGTAACCTCCCAAAGCCCGGAGACCAAGAGGCATTGCGGCGGCGGCAGTCGTAGCGACGAGCCCCGAGCGACCTACCAGCCGGTCAATCGGGACAGAGCGTCCCTCTGCCCCCCTCGCTGAGTGCACGATACCAACAATAAAAAAGGAGAGAATTATGAAAAAAGAAAATGATATGAAAGTTGTCATTGTTGTTTTGATCCCGAAACTCGAAATAGACCTGGCAAATGCCACAAACAATCTAAAAGAAACAGAAGGAGTCTTGCGGCTTTCCAGTACAACTTGGAAAATAGATCTCCATAAGTCTCTTTCATTCTTCTGTACG
>JBFLXP010000309.1:0-3966 GCA_040757315.1 Nitrospirota bacterium | reverse complement strand
GCAATCCTTGCGAAGATACGTGCATCAAGGCTTCAAAGGATTGCAGCGTAATCGGATTCATGAAATCCATTGAGAATAGTGCCCTGATGAGAATTTACAGAAAAGACTTGACAGTGCCCAGGAAGCTTGCTAAAACGGCAATCGGACTTTTGCTGTCTATAGGTGAAGTGTTGTCTATTACACTTTCCTTTTTTGTCATAGTAAAAGTACAAAGTGATATTCTTCGCGACTATGCGTTGCTGTTTCTCGTTGGACCTCCTTTCATAGTGCACGTTTTTGCTTTTCTCTATGCTGTGTCTTTACTGAAACGTTTGCAGGAACAAAAGAAAATAACAGAAACAGTCATAACAAACGGCTCGACGACCGACCGGGATTAAAGCTGGTTTGGTTTTGGCAAAGGTAATTGCCCCGGCGGGTCAGCCGCAGCGTTAACTGCAAAGGAGAATAAGAAATGAAAATTAGCGTCGTTATTATGTTCTTACTCCTCTATACAAGCACAGCCTCAGCGCAGAGCTCGGAATACGAAAAAAATTGTACTGCCACGGTGTACGGCCAAACTGCTCAATTTAGCTTTCTCGCGCTAAAAGGTAAGACCCTCAGCTGGGACATGAATGAAACATCGGAAAACGCTATGGAATATTCGTGGGAAATTTGTTTAGAACGAGCCAAAACCGTGTGCAAATTTAGATTTGGAGTTTATCACTTTAAATGCCTCCTATGTAATAACAGTCAACCCGACAAAAAAGGAACAATTAGCGACTTACTTTCAATTACCCAGAAATCCGTTTGGAACGACGCCAACTGGGTTCAAACTGATATGAAAGTGGATGCAGAAATTGAAAATGATAATCTAGTCATAAGGATCACGGACCAGAAGACGTTTTCGCAATTGTTTTCCGACAACCCCACAATTGCCCACTTCACAGTAAAAACGCCATACAAGGATCTCAACTTTGAGACTAAGACTGAAATCAAATACAAACAATAGAGAAAAGATGACTCCGCAGTTAACAAAGGCATCGAGACCGACGCCGAATAGCCTTGGTCTTTTTTCCGCAAAGCTTTGTGGCGGCGCGTCTCATGCACTACGTTCCCGAATTCTTGCCTTTCAAATGCAAATTTGCAAGTATTTGATTGAAAAGATTTAGGGATGTTCCCTTCTCTTCGTCCCCTTTTTCGTTAGGGGCGAATAATGAAACATGAAAATACCGAATAAATACATAGGTAAGTGGCGCATAAACCACATGGATCAATGGGACACGGATTACATTGATATGGAAGTGCCGGGACATATGAAGATTAATAAAGATGGAACGGGACATTTTCAATTTGGATTAGTTATAGGTGAAATGGACTGTAGAATTGAAATACAGAACGTAAATGAAAGACTCGAATTCACTTGGTCAGGCCATGACGAAGGCGACGAGATGAGCGGCAGAGGCTGGGCTGAAGTAGACAAGAAAGAAATGAAGGGTTGGATATATATTCATCTCGGAGATGATTCTGGATTTAAAGCAAGGAAGAAATAAAGAAAAGCCTTAACAAAAAATCGACCCGACCAGGAATAACCTCTGTGGTTTTCAACAAAGGGGATTGCTCTATCGGGTCATTTATCTCGTCATGCCGCGAGATGAAGATGCGTTCGCGAGCGCTAAAGACATGATATAATAAGGCAAATTCATAGTTAGGGGGACATCCATGATAAAGACCAAAGAGCTTTTTGATGAAGCGATTTCGCTGCCTATAGAAATAAGAACGCAACTTGTTGAAAAACTTCTGCTGAGCTTGAATCCCTCACAGAAAGAGATAGACAAATTGTGGGCAAAGGAGGCAGAAAAGAGAGTTCAAGAAATAAGGAGCGGCAAAGTAAAGACAATATCAGGAGAAAAAGTATTTAGGAAGATACGTAACAGGCTAAGCTCTTGAAATATTCTTTCCATCCGGCTGCTGATCGCCCTGCCAAATGAGCCTTTGCCGCTAAGCAGTTGATAGATCCGCACTCAAAAGGAGGTAGCTGCCATGAAAAAGACGTCGACGTTCTTGTTGTGCATTATTGGCGTGATGCTATTCGTTGAAGGCAGTTCAGCCCCTTTTCTTCTGTCTTTTGTATTCGCTCATTGCGATACCCTTGATGGCCCTGTAGTCAAGACCGCTAAGGCAGCACTCGAAAAGAGCGATGTTACACCTACACTAAAGTGGGTGAAGAAAGAAAATGAAGCGGAAATAAGAGACCTATTCAAAAAGACGCTCGAAGTCAGAAGCAAAGGGAAAGAGGCTCAAGAACTTGCAGATATGTATTTTCTGGAAACACTCGTCAGGCTGCACCGTGCAGGTGAGGGAGAACCTTACACTGGCTTAAAACCTGCCGGCGTTGTTGAACCGGCCGTGGTCGAAGCAGACAAAGCACTTGAAAGCGGTTCGGTCGACAATCTTGTTAAATTTATTATAGAGGCTGCGTCGAAGGGGATACGTGAGCGTTTCAATAAAGCGATAGAGGCAAAGAAACATATCGATTCCAGCGTTGAAGCCGGTCGAGAGTTTGTGGAGGCATATGTTCAGTTCACGCATTATGTGGAACGGTTGCATCTTGACTCTGCTACTGAAGCAGAGCATCATCATGGCGCATCTGAAGCTGCAACCGAAGAATAGCGTAAACACGAATTAGAATATGAATTCACAACAAACCGCTGAGCCGAACGGCGGCTCAAACCTCCGTAACATCATGAAGAAAATAGAGACAACGAATTCATTCCTCTGTTCTCGCGGGACACAGTTCGGTCCGGTGGCTATCCTCTGGTCTGTCCATCGAGGTCAGCCGAAGATCCTTCGCATCCTGCTCTCTAAATCCGGACTCTCGGCAAGGCATGCCGTCAAATCCCTATTCCCTGATTCAGTCTCTTCTTCGTGCGCTGAGATAGATGTCATTGCCGCCCGGATTGCGGATTTCTTGTCTGGAAAAGATATCCGCTTCTCTCTCGATGTCGCTCGCCTCGATCTATGTTCCGCGTTTCAGCAGGAAGTCTTGCGAGCAGAACACGGAATCCCCAGGGGAAGAGTGAGCACTTATCAGCGGATCGCCGGGCATCTTGGCAATGCTCGCGGCGCCCGGGCTGTTGGTACTGCCCTCGCCCACAATCCTTTTCCCATCATAGTCCCCTGTCACCGGGCCATTCGCTCCGACGGAACGCTCGGTGGATTCCAGGGCGGGATTGAAATGAAGCGGGCTTTACTGGAAATGGAGGGAGTGTCGGTTAACGGTCTGAATCGTGTTGCTTCAGCGAGGATGTTCTACTGAAAGATGAATACGGAATATAACAAAAAGATTCCTTTTGATGGAGATTCCAAGAGCGCCATTCAAGCAGCCCGGTCAGTACTAATGAACAATAATTTCAAGGTCGATTTTCCGAGCGATTCTGAAGTTATCGCAAACGGTCCGGGAATGCAGGGCACCAAGCAGAATCCTTTGCTCGGAGCAACACGAGTACACATTGCTATCAGATCTTCCTCTATGGAACTTTCCGCTGAACTTGGAGGAGTGAGAAGGATGAGAAATTTTCTGTTCATGTTTCCGCCGTCATTAGCACTTTTCATGAGCATCGTTTTCTTGCTTTCACCGATGCCGAGGTTTGCTTTTTTTATCCCCTGGCTTGCGGTTTCACCGTGGCTGATCTTGTCTCCAATAGTGTCTAAGTGGATTAAATCCAGAACTATTTGCGCTCTGGATACACTGCTGCATAATATGAAGTCAGCCGGGCGAACTGGTTAGCCTGCCATTCGAGCTATCCGCTTTTGCTCTGTGGCTCGAGAAGCGATAACTTATCCCGCAGTTTTAGGTATAATTCTTAGCAGACTACAAGGAGGGCGATATGGACATAAAGTCATTCGTACTGAATAAAGCGAAAGAGGCGAGGCAGGGTGCTCGGTCTCTCGGAAAAGCGTCTTCCGGGCAGAAGAACGCGGCCCTCG
>JBFLXP010000308.1:0-3967 GCA_040757315.1 Nitrospirota bacterium | reverse complement strand
TTAAAGATCCCGGAGCGTTTCAGAAAAGAAATCGAGGTAGAAAAAATAGAGAAGTTCAAGACAAAACCCGGCATGCAGCGGGCTTTTCAGACCATCAGGAAGATCGAGCCGAAAAGGTGGCACGATCAGAGGCCGGTAAAAAGAGTAGCCGGCAGAGGCAGACCCTTTGTTGAAGAACGGAAACCGCAGGCTCAGCAGGTCATCGCCAGAAAGAAGACACTTAAGCTCCAGGAAGGCACCACCGTGAAGGAATTTGCGGAGCTCATCGGTGTCAAGCTGCCTGACGTGATCAAGAAATTCATGGAACTTGGCTACATGCCGACAATCAACCAGCCTGTCGACCAGGATGCGGCTCTGCTGATCGCCGAAAACTTCGGGGTCAAACTGGAACTCGCCTCTGTCGAGGAGGATGTTCTTGAAATCGAAGCGCCCGAGGAGGCCGAAGCTTTACTGCCTCGCCCTCCTGTCGTCACAATTATGGGACACGTCGACCATGGGAAAACATCGCTTCTCGATGCGATCCGGGAGACGAAAGTCACAGAGACCGAAGCAGGCGGAATAACCCAGCACATCGGAGCTTACAAGGTCAACCTAAAAGGCAGGGATATCACGTTTCTCGACACGCCGGGACATGAGGCGTTCACGTCCTTAAGGGCGCGGGGAGCCAAAGTCACCGACGTCGTCGTTCTGGTTGTCGCCGCTGACGACGGCGTCATGCCGCAGACGGTGGAGGCGATCAATCATGCCAAGGCGGCAAATGTCCCCATCGTCGTTGCCGTCAACAAAATCGATAAGCCCGAAGCTAACCCGTCAAAAGTCAAAAACGAGCTTTCGGAACAGGGGATAATTCCGGAGGAATGGGGCGGCCCGAATATATTCGTTGAAGTCTCGGCCAAGAAACGCATCGGAATAGAACGTCTGCTCGAGATGATTCTTCTCCAGGCAGAGGTCATGGAGCTCAAGGCCAATCCTGACAAAAAAGCGCGCGGCACCATAATCGAGGCGAAACTCGATAAGGGAAGAGGACCGGTTGCCACTGTCATGGTGCAATCGGGCACATTGAGAATCGGCGACGCTTTTCTGGCCGGGATCCATGCGGGAAAAGTCCGGGCGCTTGTCGACGACACCGGCAAGAGAATCACCGAGGCCGGACCTTCCACGCCCATCGAAGTCATCGGTTTCTCGGATGTACCGGTGTCGGGCGATATCTTTACGGTAGTTGAAGACGAGAAGAGGGCGCGCCAGATAGCGTTTATGAGGCAGCAGAAACAGAGGCTGGCGGAGATCGCGAGAGTGCGGAAACTGACTCTCGACGAAATCTATGCGAAGATAAAGGAAGGGGAGATCCGGGAACTGAATATAATCATCAAGGGAGACGCTCAGGGCTCTGTCGAAGCGATCAAAGATGCCTTTGAAAATATCGCTCATCCCCAGGTGAAGGTCAAGGTCATCCATTACTCGGTTGGTGGAATTAACGAATCCGACGTCATGCTCGCCGCCGCTTCAAGCGCGATCATCATCGGATTCAACGTCCGGCCGGAGTTGAAAGCCTCGCAGACGGCTGAAAAAGAAGGCGTTGATGTCAGGCTCTACAACGTTATCTACGAAGCGATCGAAGATGTCAGAAAAGCGCTCGAGGGGCTCCTCGAACCCACGCTGAAGGAAAGAACTCTGGGGCGTGCCGAAGTCCGTCAGGTTTTCCCGATATCAAGGGTCGGCACTGTTGCCGGTTGTTATGTTCTCGACGGCACCATGAGCAGGTCGAGCGACGGGCTGAGAATCATCAGAGACAATATTGTCGCGTACGAGGGCAAAATCTCGTCTCTGAAAAGATTCAAGGAAGATGTGAAAGAAGTGCAGGCCGGTTACGAATGCGGCATTATGATAGAAAACTTCAATGACCTTAAAGTGGGAGATATCCTCGAAAACTACGTCATCGAAAAGATAGCGGCAAAACTTTAAGAAAGGAGTCAAGTGTTTCAGGATTCAAGGATTCAAGTGAAATGCGAAAATTTATCTTCACATCAGACACTTGGCCCCTTGGCCCCTCGAATCCTGTAACCCTTTTTAAAAGAACTATTGCCCCTTTACGAATATGCTTCCCTATAAACGTTCACAGAGAGTCAGCGACCTTCTGAGAGAAGAGATAGCGGACATCATTCAGTATAAACTGAAGGATCCGAGAATCGGATTTGTCACCGTTACCGGTGTTGATGTAACAAGTGACCTGAAGATGGCCACCGCCTACGTGAGTGTCCTGAAGGAAGAAGAGCAGGATATCACTCTCGACATCCTGCAGTCCGCAAAGAGCTTCATACGAGCGGAACTCTCAAAGAGACTGCGGATGAAGTTCATTCCGACAGTCGATTTCAGAATCGACACGTCGATCGAATATGGAAGCAGGATAGACAAGCTGCTCAAAGAGATCGGGGAGAAGGATGAAAGTTCCTCCTGATATCCTTTCTTTTTTGAAGAAAGAAGACGGCTTCTTCATCGCCACCCACATCAATCCCGAGCCGGATGCGCTCGGTTCATCCCTTGCCCTCTCGACGGCGCTTGAGTCCATGGGGAAAAGAACTATTGTATTCGACCGTGATACTGTCCCGGAGTTTTACCGTTTCCTGCCGGGACATGAAAGGTTCGTAAACTCAACCTCTCAGATTGAGACTTCATCTTATCATCTGGTCCTGCTCGATTGTAATACTCCCGACAGGGCCGGTATCGATGGATTGCCGTTTCTGTCTTCGGCTGTTATAGACCATCATGAGACCGAAAAGGGTTTTGGCGACATCTCGTGGGTAGTGCCGGGAGCGGCAGCGACAGGCATCATGGTGTTCTACCTGATCAAGGAACTCGGGGCGAGCATATCGAGAGAAATCGCAATGAATCTGTACGCCGCCATAGCAATTGACACCGGAACATTCAGATACAGCAACACGAGTGCCGAAGTTCTGCGTGTGGCGGCGGAACTGATGGAGGCCGGGGCGGATCCCGCTTTCGTGTCCACAAGCCTTTACGACACCTGGACGGAAGACAGGTTCTGCCTTCTCATTCTTGTGCTCGACAGCATTGAAATTCGGGACAGCATTGCATTCACTCATGTGACAAAAGAAATGTTTGAGAAAACGGGAACCGGTCCGGAGGATACCGAGAATTTCGCCAATTTCCCGAGGGTCATGAAACAAGTGAAGGTGTCCGCCTTTTTCCGGCAGGTCGGCGAGAATCATTGGAAGGCCAGCCTCCGTTCGAAGGGAGATTTAAGCGTTGCCGGGATTGCGGCATCCTTCGGAGGCGGCGGGCATAAGAACGCCGCCGGGTATACATTTAAGGGCACCCTCGAAGATGCAAAGGAGGCTTTGCTGGTTGCTCTCAAGACATCATAATGCCGCAACTCGTTCTGTGATCGCTCTTCTATGCTGAATTATAACCGGCAACCCTTAATGAATTCATTTTCAAAACCATATTGTCTTCCTGCTTTTTTGTTTTCAAAACTTTAAGTTTTTTCGTGACTGTTTCACGTTCCAGACCAACCAATTCCGCAAGTCTCTCATGAGTCAATTCCCACAATTCAGGGTACAGTGACAGTATGTATTGCAACCGCTCCTTGGCTCTGTAAAGCCGCAAAGCGCAGTAGAAATTCATAGCTTTTTCAAATGTGTCAACCTCAAACCCACCCGTTAACTTCTTGCAATGCACGATCCTGCCTCCCTTTTTTTGAATTCGATCAACCTTAAACAAAAATCATTTCTCCACTTCTTCTCTTACGCTCTCCATAGATAGCAGCTCAGCTTGTTTTCTGACGCACTGTAAATTTTTTTAATGAGTTATGATATACGAAATTTATGAAGAATCTGTGAAGCAATTATGTGGTGATTTTGAATTTGTGAGTATTTGAGGGAGGTGTCGGCATATTCTGAGACGCCATTTCACACTTGACAAAATGTGTAAATAAGATACTATTTCCTTA
>JBFLXP010000307.1:0-3978 GCA_040757315.1 Nitrospirota bacterium | reverse complement strand
AATCGATTACCCTGGGGTTGAGGACAAAGTAACCGCCGTTTATCCAGCCCTCGGCTACCTCGGGTTTTTCATAAAAATTGGCAACCTGATCACCATCAAAGGCAATCCTGCCAAAACGTGAGGGGGAGCGGACAGTGGTAACCGTTGCGAGTTTACCGTGGGATTTGTGGAACTCCAGAAGGGCCTTAATATCGACATCCGCTACTCCATCACCGTAGGTGAACATGAAAGCCTCTTCCCTCTCCAGCCACTTTTGAAGTTTCTTAAGGCGTCCGCCGGTCTGGGTATGTAACCCGGTGTCGATAATGTGAGCTTTCCAGTTCGGCTGGTTGCCGTCGTGGATGATCGTTTTTCCTGTAGTCATGTCGACGGTGATGTCGTTATTGATTGCATAGAAGTTAAGGAAATAATCCTTAATTACCTCGCCCTTATACCCGACTGCTATGAGGAACTCGTTTATCCCGTGAGCAGAATGGATATTCATGATATGCCATAACATGGGCTTGCCGCCGACTTCCACCATGGGTTTAGGGCGCGAGACTGTCTCTTCAGACAACCGGGTTCCAAGTCCTCCGGCAAGAATGACAGCTTTCATAGCGTCACCCCTTTTCTTTTTGATGATTTTGCATTCATGGGAGCATTATCTGAATAAAGCTGCACACGCGGCCACCATCAGCAATTCACGGCGAAGAACGACCGGGATTGCTTCAGGATAAGGCCCTTCGCAATGACGCATTACGAAAACACGATCTGTCATCATGGCGAAAATGGTTCAATCTCCATAAGTCGTCAACTTCGCAATGACGCATTACGAAAACACGATCTGTCATTGCGAGCGGAGCGAAGCAATCTCACGCATTTACAAATTCACCGTGAATTGCCCACCATTCTTTACGCTGTATCTTTAATGCTCCGCCAACTGAGTTACCTGCGGAGTAACCAGGCATGACCGGAAACGTGTCGAAGCTTGTAGACTCATTTGTCTTTGAGCAATTGCTATGCCAAATTGCTTCGTATTTGAAGCAAAAAGGGATAAGAATTGACTTGGCCAATCGGGAGAGATGTGAAGATGTATCTTCATGAATTATAAGTGCTTTCCCGGAACGTGCCGGAACCGGTGAGAACTGATCAAACAGAAAAGACAGCGCAATGTCTGGCTCTGTTGGAGACTGTATCCTATTGCTACACAGTCAAATTAAATTTTGTTTCCAAAGGATACATTAATCGAAAGAATTCCTCAAAGCTTTGCTTCGGGGTTAAGCTTCGTATTTTGCTTGTCATTCCCGCAAGCGAAGCGCGCCGGGAATCCTTCTTGAAGAAAGATTCCCGACAATCCGGAATGACAGTTTAGATACCTCGCAGCTTGCTGAGGGGTAGTTCATTATGGGAAAAGAGAGAGAAGGACAGTTTGTTATGCCGCCCTTCTCCAGATGCTCTCAGCAATGAATCTCTTTGAGCCTCTTATAAAATGCCTTCCGTGAAATGCCGAGGACCTTGGCAGCCTTCGATTTGTTGCCTTTACATACATGAAGAGCATCACTGACGGCCTGTATCTCAAGATCCTTCAAGGTCTTTACGGACTTATAGACAACCCCCTGTTTCCAGCAGGAGAGGAATTCTTCCGAAAGTTCCTTTGCGGTGATGGTTTTCTCCCTTGCGAGGACAACCGCCCTCTCTATGACGTTCCTGAGCTGTCTGATATTCCCGGGCCAACGATGTCTCTGGAACATTTCCATCACCTCCGCTGATACCGTGAGCGTCTTTTTCTCCCTTAGGCAGAATTCATGAACAAATTCCGACACCAGGAGAGGAATGTCATCCCGCCTTTCCCTGAGCGGAGGCACCTTTATCTCGATCACATTGAGCCGGTAAAAGAGGTCTTCTCTGAAATTGCCATTCTGAACTTCTTTTCTTAAGTCGCGGTTGGTGGAACAGATAAGCCTGAATTCAACTTTGATCCTCCTGTTGCTTCCCAGCCTCTCGACCTCCCTCTCCTGGAAAGCCCTGAGGAGTTTGGCCTGCAATGAAAGCTCCAGTTCACCGACCTCATCAAGGAAAACGATACCATTCCCGGCTTCCTCAAACTTCCCTATCCTCCTTGAAAGCGCTCCGGTGAATGCCCCTTTTTCATATCCGAAGAGTTCCGACTCTATAAGTTCCCTGGGAATCGCAGCGCAGTTTACTGCGACAAAGGGTGTATCCTTCCTGTTGCTGCTGTAGTGGAGGGCCCTTGCGAAGAGTTCTTTTCCCGTTCCTGTCTCGCCGGAGATGAGAACATTGCTTGATGAATCCCTCACCGCCTCAATCGTTTCATAGAGCCTGCGCATTTCAGGCGTCTTGCCGATAATGCGATGGTGGTCATTTTCATTGAGAAGTCTCCTCCTCAGGGATTCAAGCTCTCTCTTCAAACACCGCTGTTCAACCGCCCTTGAAAGGATACTCTTCAGTTTCCAGTAATCGGGGGGCTTGATAAAATAATAGAAGGCGCCCCGGGTGACCGCATGAACCGCGGACTCGACTGTTCCGTAGGCGGTGAGAAAAATGACCGGGATGTCAGAATGGTTTTCTGTAATATAATCAAAAAAGTTCATTCCATCTCTCCCCGGCATCTTGAGGTCTGTGATGATTGCGTCAACGTCCTCCGTTTTGACTATTCCGATGGCTTTCTCGACATCCCCTGACTCAAAAACGTGATACCCCCCTTCAGAGAGTATTGCGGACAGCACCCGGACGGCGTTCGGCTCATCATCGACAACTAAAACCTTACCGTTCGTATCCAACCTCACTTCCCTTCCATCGGACATTTTCTCTTTTTCCTAACCCGTAAAAGCCGGAAACCAGAATACATTCTTTGCCACAGAGTACACAGAGAGCACTGAGGAAGAAAGAAATTCTTTGGCCTCAAGATTTCCCTGAGAAAGAAATCATATTTCTCAAATCGCGAGGGAATCGAGAGGCTGAAAAAAATGTTTTTGTCTCAAACTCTGTGTTCTCTGTGGTTAATTTTTTTCATCTCGTACGGAATTTATTTTCTAAGGGACTAGTGCACCCGAAAATCGACAAGACCATCCTGGGTAATCTGTTCAGGTACGTAGTTCTTGAAGTTAGGAATTATCTTTCGTATTGTTTGCACTACTTCATCAAGGGAGTAATTTTGCACAATATGTTCAAAATCAGAAATGGAATGATCAAGGACTGCCATTGAGGGAACTTCAGGAACTGCCACCATAAGTTTTTTATGAAAGGTGGGGATTATTCTCTCCGATTTGTCAAAGAGTTCCTCGTAGAGTTTTTCTCCCGGTCTCAGTCCGGTAAAGGTTATCTTGATTTCTTTATGGGGAATAAAGCCCGAAAGCCTTATAAAGTTTTCTGCCAGGTCAATTATCCTTATAGGTTCCCCCATGTCAAGGACGAAGAGTTCCCCGCCGTTCCCTGCTGCCGCGGCGATCAGGACAAGCTGAACAGCCTCGGGGATGAGCATAAAAAATCTTTTGATCTCAGGATGAGTTACCGTGAGCGGACCACCCTTTTTTAACTGCTCCTTGAAAATCGGGATAACACTTCCATTTGTCCCCAGCACGTTCCCAAATCTGACCGTTGTGAACTTAGTCTCACACGATGAATTCATATTGACCGTGAGAAACTCGGCAATACGCTTTGTTGCACCCATTATGCTTGTCGGGTTTACCGCCTTGTCCGTTGAGATCAGCACAAAACTTTCTGCACAATACCGCGATGCAGCTTCGATAAGGTTTTTCGTGCCAAAGACATTATTTTTCACTGCTTCAATGGGATTGTGCTCCATCAATGGCACATGTTTATAGGCGGCTGCATGAAAAATGATCTGCGGCCTGTATTTTGAAAATAGGTATTCCAGGTAGAGCGTGTCCTGCACATCTCCAATGATGGTTGATATTGTCGACCTGTGCTGTTCAGCTCTCAATTCAAGGTCTACCTCATACGTACTGTTCTCATACC
>JBFLXP010000306.1:0-4004 GCA_040757315.1 Nitrospirota bacterium | reverse complement strand
TGCCCCTCCTGCTCCCACTTGTACCAGTTGTTGTTGGTGTTGCCGCCTTCCACCTGATGCGAGGCGGTGGCTGTTCCCCACAGAAAGCCTTTTGGGAAATGGAAGGATGCAGATGGCATTGGTGTTCTCCATAATGGGCGACGAAACGTCGCCCCTACGATTTTTGACGCGCCAGATGCGCCAGGTACAACGCCACGGACCCGGCCACGGCCGCGTTCAACGATTCGACCTGTCCCTGCATCGGCAGGCGGACGAGGAAATCGCATTTCGATTTTACCAGCGGACGGATGCCCTCACCCTCCGACCCGACCACGATCCCTACCGGACCTTGTAGGGGCAGACGGTTGTCCGCCCGAAACGGTTCACCATCTTCAGCCAATCCCACCAGCCAGACATCCTGCTCCTTGAGTTCGTCCATTGCCTGCGAGAGGTTCATCTGGGCGACGAGCAGGTGCTCGGAGGCGCCCGATGAGGCATTGACAACCGCCGGGGTGACGGCCACCCTGCGCGCCAGCGGCAGGAGCACGCCGTGCACGCCGACCACTTCGGCGGTGCGCAGGAGCGTGCCGAAGTTCTGCGGGTCGTTGAGCGTATCCAGGATGAGGATGAAAGGCGCTTCGCCGCGTTTTGCGGCCAGGTCGAGGATATCGGACAGGTTGCGGTACGGGTAGCCGCTGGCCTCCAGGATGACGCCCTGGTGGGCCGGGTGGATTTTGTCCATGCCGGCGCGCGGCGCGCTGAGGATGGGAATCTTTCGCTCGCGCGCCATTTGCAGGATGTCGAGGATGCGTCCCTTCTCCTGAACTCCCTGGGCGATTTCGAGGCGAAAGACCTGCCGCCGTTTGGCGCGCAGGCTTTCGTAGACGGCATTGCGGGAGTAGATGAATTCTTTCATTGGAGGATTTGTGCTAATTGGCTGAAGTGATGATTTGCTTGATCTCTTCCCACAATTCGGGCATTTCCAGCACACTGGCAAAATCTTTTACCCATCGCTCAATATGCTCGAGGTCGAGATTAGGATTACTTTCGGCAATTGCTTGTATATCAAACAAATCCTTTGGCCGATGGGCGACCACTTTCAAAATAATCAGGTCTTCGGGAGCAGGCAAGCGGATATGGAGCCTGCCCACCTGATAAACCTTGCTGCGTTCTACGACTTCTTCCTCGAATGGGAGAACGCCGAGAGAAATATCAATGTCAACACCGCTTGCACTGTGCCGCAGCAGCAGGACGCGGTTCTTTCTGGCAAACTCTTCAGCATTTTCGAGGCGAGGCGCGATTCCTTCAACCTCGGCAAATTTAAGAATACCAGGAATATCCTTGTTTGAGGCAAGGAACATCGCGTCAAGGTCCACAGTGAAACGCGGTTTTCCAAGCAAAGCAGAAGCGATTCCGCCCATGATGACCCCTTGCTGATGAAAACGGTCGAGGAGGCGTTGCAGGGCAGCCAATGGTTCCATTAGCAGGGACAGTTGATCCGGCAACGTCATTTTCCCTCCTTCAGCCTTGCCCAGCGCTCGAAGACTTTCATTTCGCTTTCATCAGGTTCAAAAGAAAAACCCAGCACTTTTCCTATGCTCCAAATCCTGTTCAACTGACTCAGGCGCGCTTCGAGGGAAAGCATACGCAATTCCCGTCGTTTGACCTCCTCCACGGCTTTCCAACGCTCGCGATAGAAACGCACGTCAGCGGCTTTCATCACGAGCGATTATAGCACGTGAAAACCTGCCGCCGTTTAGCGCGCAGGGTCTCATAGACGGCGTTGCAGGAATAAATAAATCCTTTCATTATGGAGGTCCTATCAACGCACATTAATAAATACCTTCATGGTAGTATAATTTACTCTGAACATGCGGATGGAAATTGCACCTTTCAGATTACACAATTTGTTCAGGAGGAAATGATGAAAAACAACCATTCTTCGAGTGCATTGTTTGTTTTGGCCTTCTTCTTGGGAGCATGTGATTACCTGCCACAATTATTGCCTCAACCTCTTCCGACGTATACAAATGCTCCCACTTACACTCCTTACCCAACTTATACGGCGCTCCCTTCTCCAACAATTTCAGGGTCTCCACAGCCAGTGGCAACACCTGATCCGGCAAGCCGTTTCAGCGCGATTGCTGTTCTGGAAAAAATCCAATTCTGGTTCAGAATCAACCCCTCCATTACAACTTGGGAGTGGAATACAGTACCTGATAATTATCTAGAGTACGAATGGGCTGTCATGTTCCCCCTAGAAGCCAACGGGGTCATCAGAACGTACACACTCTCCTTGAGTAAACTGGTACAAGTCAATACAAAACAACCTGAACAAGGCACCCTCGAGGATTTACTGTCTATTTGTGAACTTGAACTACTAGCACAAGACGATTTTTCTCTTTATCCATCGCCGACAAGTAGCCAAGGAATTGCTTATCGAGTAGAAAATGGAGGGATTCTTATCGAGTTGACAAAGGCTGATATTGTACAGCTCTTTTACTCGACAAGGCCTTCTTATGTCTTGTTTGATACAAACAGCAGTAATAGTAGTGTCCCTTACGCTCAAATGTTCGTTAAAGTTTACTATCCCTAACCTGTTCCTTTCACATCAGAGGATGCTCCGCGTCCAGACCCAGCTTAGAGTATCGGAACAAGAAACAGATTTATTTCTGAAGCAGAAATATCCCTGCGCAGGATGAAATTTGAAAGAATTCTACCTTGAACCCGGCGTTTTCCAAAGCCGGGATTGCCTCATCTGCCAGCCAGTAGAATTCGTCCTCCCACTCGTCCCCGGCTTCGGTTTTAACTTTCTCCAGCGCTTCTTGGTTTGGGAAGGCGATGTCGCCGATGACCAGGCGTCCGTTGGGTGACAGGTGATAGGTGGCGAGTGACTGGATGATGCGGATTTTCTCGTCTAACGGGAAATGGTGGAAAACGTAGGCCGAGATGATGTGGTCGAATTTTCGGTCAAGTTCCGGCGGCAGGTCTGCGCGCAAATCGTGCAGGAAGAACCGCGCGGATGGAAGTTTCTGCCTCGCTTTGGCGAGCATCGGCTCAGAGGAGTCGGTGCACCAACACTCGCACCCTGCCTGGGCGAAGGGGACGACCAGGTTGCCGGTGCCGGTTCCCAGGTCCAGCACCGAGTGGCCGGGACGCGGCTCGGCCAGCCGGACGATGGTCCTCAGCACCTCATTGTAGCCGGTGAAGGGGAAACCAGTAGTCGCCGGGACGGCCGCGTCGTAGGTCTCGGCCCAGCCGTCGAAATCGGAAGGGGGAAAGGGGTCGTTGGGGGTCGTCATCCCGGTTATTGTACAGCAAATTGCTTGCACGGAGTCTTCGCACTGCCTTCACACTCAATTCATAACCGCTTTCTATACTGTGCTTAGATTTCACAGGAAGTCACATTTCGATAATATACGGAGAAAAAACTCATGAAAAGAAAAATCAAGTACATCGTCCTCGGATTATTGCTCATGGCGATTTTCACCCTGGCCATGATGAAATCGCCGGAAGAAATTGCCGCCATGCTGTCGAACGTTACCAGCGAATTAACAGCATTTTCTGTCTTTGTTCATGTGATATTTCTGGCGGTCATGGCAACAGGATTGATGTTGAAGAAAACCAGGAATTTTATGTTTTTTTCATTCATCGCTTTTCTTTCCCTTTCGGCAACCGCGGTTTCGATCAAATACATCATAATCCCGAATATTATAATTTTCGCCACGATCTTTGCGTTGATCATGATCGCTTATTTCCGAAAGGAACTCAATTTTAACTTCGAGGATATAACCCCAGTGAATAAATATGTTGGTATTGCGGGGCTGGTATTTGGTTTTTGGTATTTGCATTGGGTCGAAAGCCCGATCTGGCTGAATGCGTTCCTTTATTCTCCGCTGGGCTCGGTAAACTGCCCCACACTCCTGACCATCAGTGCTTTTCCCTGTCTGACAGCAAAACCCCGGTCAGTTTTGTTGGAATCAATGGTTGCCATCATCACTCCCTATTTTGGTTTTTTGGCGTCT
>JBFLXP010000305.1:0-4032 GCA_040757315.1 Nitrospirota bacterium | reverse complement strand
CGGTTAACAATAAAGCGATAGGAAAGGATCAGCAAGGTGACAACCCCCAGGCTCAACGACACCTCCATCCAGCTCGGATAGTATTTCTGCGACGCGGGGAGATACCAGTTGTAGGCTATGATGGATACATTCAACCGGTTCAAAATAACGCCAAATGCGGTCAGAAAGCCCGTGAACCGCACGAGTTTTGCTTTTCCTTTGCGTGCAGCATGAACAAAAAGGAAGCATGGCAAAAGGACGAATCCGAGATGTTCCACGAGATACCAGTATCCGTAAAGAGTATTAAGATAAGCCCAATTGTCCGAATGGGCTAAATCAAATATTTTCAAAATGAAATAGATAAAGAGCGCCGATGCTACTCCCATGCCGAGGCCTATGGTGCGCCTGTCATATTCAGCCTGGTCAAAGTGCTGGAGCTGTTTGCTAAAAACCTTGTGGGTAATGGTGCTTTCCACGATTACCATCGAGATGCCCGCAAAGACAGCAGACAAAAGGAAAAAGACCGGCAGCAGCATCGAATACCAGAGTGGGTGCAGCTTGCCCGGCGCAACAAGAAATAAGGCGCCAAGAGCCGACTGATGGCCTCCGGCTATAATCACGCCGAAAATAGTGGCCCACACTGCCACCTTGCTGAAAAATTCACGAAGTTTTCTCAACTTCAGCCATTCAAAAAGGGCCGGGCTCCATTCAATAATACAGATATTCGTATACAAGAAGAAGTGCCAGCCTATCAGAAACAGAATAGAGGAAAACCCCCAGGAATAACCGATAAGATAAGGCATTCGATAGTAACGGCCAAGGTCGAAAAGGAGCGCAAACACGGCGAATACGTAACCGACGAGGCTGGAAAGAATAGCAGGCCGGGCAAAATGATGATAGTTCTTCATCCCGAACAGATGGACCGCTGTACCGAGCGTGAGTCCCGGAGCAGCCAAAGCGATTCCGACAAGGATATCGAACCCGATCCAGAATCCCCAGGGATAATCGTCGGTAAGATTCGTGACCGGTCCAAGGCCGAAAAAGAGCCGGTAAATCATCACGTAAACTGCATAAAGCAGAACACCGGCTGCCAGAAAATTCCACGGCGTGGCACTCTTAATAATAAACTCTCTTGGAGTCATCCCAAGAAGTATTTTGTCCTTGAACCATGAATTAGTGTTTTCCGCCATGGCTATCTCCTTTCTCCTCAGAAGACGTGTCATGGCTCGATGAGGACTTCTTCCGAGCTTTTGACATTGCGTAATATGCACCGAACACGAGGGGCCAAGCGCCCACAATTTCGAACATCTTCACACCGAAAAGGTACCCCTTGCTCAATTTTGGTATGGGGGTCGTGCCGATTTCCGTTCTAAAGCCGATCTCCTCGAACGGAACCGAAGACAGATACATCCAGCTTGTGCCTCCGACTTCGTCCTCGCCAAGCACATGATCGACATACTTGCCCGGATTATTTCCGATCCGTTCATGGGCCAGCCTGATGAGATCGCTTCTTCTCCCGAATGTCATCACTTCCGCAGGACAGATATCGACACATGCGGGAACGTTGCCTTCATAAATAATCCTATCGTAACAGAATGTGCATTTCGTAATCTGAGGGTTCAGCGCCTCATAATATTCGAATGCCGGGACGTCAAAGGGACAGGCGACCATGCAATAGCGGCAGCCGACGCATACGTGAGGCAGATACAGAACCGGTCCCATCGAGGCTTTCCGGTACGAATCCACAAAACATGAGGCCAGACACCCAGGATCCTCGCAGTGCATGCATTGTCTCTTGACATAGATGGGTTTGCCGTCTCTTGAGCTGGTGAAGCGATTGACCACGGTAAAATTGCCCGCGTGCATCCTTCTTGTTTTTCTGAAAACATCGTCCTTCCCTGCCACCGATTTTTCAAATTCCGAAATCGGCTTGTTCGGGTTCTTGTTCCACTCATTGCAGGCCCACTCGCATCTTCTGCATCCAATGCATCGCGTCGTATCGACCAACACGCCGTAGCGCTCCTTCGATATTTCTTCGTGCGTTTTCTCGTACAACTTCCAGTTTTTCTCGTTGGCAAGATTGCCGGTGGATAGAGCACTCTCGTCGTCAAGCTTATTGAAGGCCTGTGCCGTCGAACTTCCGCCGATCACAGTGATCCCGGCGATGGCTGCCCGCCTTAAGAATTCCCTCCTATCGATTCCCATCAATCCGCCTCCCGGGCTAAAATTTTTTTTCTTCGTTCAGGATTAAGTAAAAGGCAATAAAAACGAACATAGCGAGAATGGCCACCAAATATTCATAGCCGTGATGTGAAAAAAGTTGTTCGAATATGTATAGCTTCATTTCTTTCTCCTTTCTACCTCATGACACCCTGCTGCGGCTCGAGGGGATATTTCTCTCCCGCCGGTTTCTTTTTATGACATTCTTCACATTTTCTCGCTTTTTCAAGTTTCATGGAATCGTGACAGCCCATGCACTGTCCGTGGTATGCGGCAATCAGCTTCGGCCTGTTTCTGTTCTGGCTGTCCGGACGCATACCGTGGCAGTTTCTGCAGTAAGGAGGACTATCCTTCTCAACCTCGGCCTCTGCCCTGCTTTGATGATGACAGCCCTCACAGAGCGTCTGCAGATTCCTGTGAAAATAACTGCCCAGTTTACTGTCATTCGACGTCTTGACAAACTGTTCAATAATCTTCATATGAGGAAATTTAGCCGGTTCGTATTCTCTTTCGAGGACATTGACCGTCACCTCTTTTTTCACTTTTTCGGTGTTTAACCCTGCAACCGAAAGCTTGATTCCCGACAAAGGCTCTTTCTTTCCTGTGTGGCAGGTATTGCACGTCTCTTTCTTCGGACCTTTCGTCTGAATATCCATGCTCGGAACAAGCGCATGACAGCCCGCGCACTCTTTAGCCGCCTTCTTCTCATCATGGCATCCGGAGCAGCTGTGCTCGGAATCAACGTCGTGATAGGCATTCGCAATGTTCACCCATTTTCCGTCAAGGCTCCCTGTAAGGGTATGGCATTGCTTGCATGCATTCAGCGTTTCGTGGTGGCAGTCACGGCATGTCCTTTGGGACTTCTCGTGAGACTTATGATCAAACGGGACGCCTTTCAATCTCGCCTTTTCGATGTTTACGAACGCCTTGTCCGGCTGGTCGCGGTCGGGCCTCGGAACATCCTTCAGCTCGGCAAGCGTCTTGTATTTGCCGGTATGACATTTTGCGCACTCAAGCGGTCCTGCCTTCTCGTCTTTCTTCCTATCCTTCTTGCGGGCCAGCTCTTTCTCATGCTCCAGATGGCAGTTCAGGCACTGAAGGTGAGAAGCCCTCTGTAGATCGAGATTCTTTTTCGCCGCCACACGGTTTATGGCAGTCAGCTCCGGGCCCCTTTTCTTGCCGAGATCATGGCAGTAGTAACAGGATTCCTCCGTGCCTTCTTCATAAACCAGAGCAAGACTTTCGTCCGTTTCTTTAATATCGTATGTGTGGTGGCACTGGCCGCAGTCATCTTTCCCTATCTTTTCCTTGAGTTTCTTCACGTGCTTATCATGATAAGAAAAATCAAACTCTACGACCGGATATTTCACCTTCACAGACTTGTACTCTTCCTTATGACAATCGCCGCAGGTTACCGGTCCGGTTTTCTTGTCCTCTTTATATTTTTTCTTGTGACACTCAATGCATTCGTCGTGATAGGCGTTCATTATCGATTTTTCATCTTTTCCCTTGGGCTTCTTCAGGAAGTCAAACAGAAGCTCCTTGGCTTCATTCAACGGATGACAGGCATCGCAGCTTTCGTTGTCCTTCTTGAGGGCATCGACATGCTTCTGGTGATAAAAGACCACCTGGGGACGCTCCAGCGCCCCGAAAATTTCAGTATGGGCTATGCCGATCGTGTTGTCGGGTTTGATCTCCTTAAAAGGCTTGACGGCTACGCCCGTAGGCCCTTCACTGGATGAATACACCCCGTCCTTCAGCCCCACAACAATGAAGAGTAGAAGACTTACGCCGATCACTGCGAACAAAATCTTTTTCTTCATATATGGTTCC
>JBFLXP010000304.1:0-4052 GCA_040757315.1 Nitrospirota bacterium | reverse complement strand
CGCTTCTCTTAAAGGTAGCGGTGCATTGGCGGTCGAGGAGATCCCGTTCCCTGAATATACCGGTGAGCGCTATGTTGCTCATCGTAAACCTGACTTAGCAATTTTTTCTGAAACTGAGCTTAAAATCTTGGCGTTCGTGAAGGAGTATTTCAAAGACTTAAACGCCAGCGATATCACGAAGTTCTCGCACGAGGAAGTCGGTTACAATGAAACCGATGCTGGCGACCCTATTTCATATAAGTACGCAGCAAAGTTAAAGATCTAATGGACAAGCACATTTGAAGTGGAAAAAGGAACTTAGACAATTTTTTAAACCCTTGAAGGAGGAGAACATGTCGCACAAAACTGTAAACTTTAATCAAAGCGGAACTGCAAAACTGCCGAATAATAAGCCCGTTGTTTATAAGATTCAGACAGCGAGCGGAAAAACAAACTATGTTGGTATCGCCAAACGCGGTCGTGTTCAAGAACGTATTCAAGAACATCTGGATACTGGTGAAATTCCCGGGACGAAGGTTCAAATTAAACAGGTATCAAGCATTCAGGAAGCGGCGAAGCAAGAGTTGCGCATCATCTCACGCACACAGCCTAAGTATAACGAGAAAGACAAACCGTGAGTTCATGGCACATTGGTCAACTCAATATAATTGAACGATTAGAGGCTATCAAATCTTCGCTTTGTCACAGAACTTGGTTATACTACGAAGCGGGAAGCGTTCATTGAGATTTTCCAAAAGGGTACTCACGGACTTAATATCTCATTTACAGATCGCCAAATGGAAGCGCTCATAGTTAGAACGGAAGCGTTGCTGAGGTTTATCTTGACTGTCTCACAAGAAAGCGACGCCAAGTCGATATGAACTGCAACAACGAAGAGGCGCTATTTGTACCGATAATCGACACTGTTCGACATGACCTCCGCCGTGCATATTTTCAGGTGAAATTGAGAAGCGGGGAACCGGTCAGCCGTTATTCGATTATCTTCGGTACCCGGTAGAACTTGTCGGCGTGTGCCGGGGCGTTTCTTAAGGCCTCTTCCCACGGCAGTGAATCCCGTGGAGTGTCTTCCCGCATGATGTTACTCAATGAGAGCACATGAGATGTGGGTTCGACGTTGTCGGTATTCAGTTCGTTCAGCTTCTCGACATACTCGAGGACGTTGCTCAACTGAGACCCGAATTTTTCTTTTTCTTCGTCTGAAAGGGCGAGTCTCGCCAGCACGCCTATATGCTCAATTTCTTCTTTCGTTATCCTCACTGCAAGATCCTACGAACAAGAAAAAAATTTTCACCACAGAGACACAGAGGCACGGAGACAACAAAGTCACTGGATTCCGGCTCAACACACTGCCGGAATGACAGCCGCACTAACCCTCAAGAACCTAAGAAAAATCACAAATAAGCTTTCTCAGTGCCTCAGTGTCTCCGTGGTTATTTTTTTCTATAGAAACTATATCTTTTCGAGGTTTGCGAACCTCACCGCAAGCCTCTTGATGCCTATGTTCGGGAAATTCACCATGACTTTGATATCGTCGCCGTCTCCGTAGCAGTCCCTCACGACACCGATACCCCAGGAAGGGTGTTTTACCCTGCTGCCCGCAGTATAGAGCGTGAATATATCCTGGGCTGCGACTTTTTTCTTCACAGGTTCAAGCCTTATCACCCGCTGGCCCGCGGTCTTTTCCACCCATTGGCAGCATTCCCTCGGAATATCCTTCAGAAACCTTGACGGCTCCTGATTCTGCACCTTCGCATAGAGCCTCCGCTTGCTTGCACCGGACAACGAGAGAATCTCCTCTGCGCGCGTCATGCCGACATAGAGAAGACGCCTTTCCTCGGCAATCTCCTCTTCGCTATCCAGAGCCTTGCAATACGGCAGTACGCCTTCCTCCAGTCCGGTGATGAAAACAACGGGAAATTCCAAACCTTTGGCGTTGTGCAATGTCATCAGCGATATGCAATCTCCCACGGCTTCGTCGTCCAGATGGGTGACCAAAGCAGCGGAGATGAGAAAATCCCCTGCGTCTCTGCCTTCTCCCGAAACAACCAGTTCCTCGACGTTCTTTATCCGCTCTTCTTCGAGTATGTCAGCGAATCCCGTTTTCTCGAAGATGTCTTTCATCATATCCGCCGCCGATTTATACTTCGAAGACGATAAATGCTCGATCCGCTTCACGAACTCCGAGAGTTTCGCCTTTACTGCCGAGGCAAAATTATCTCCGCGCAGAAGGGATTTGAGCGCATCGAGCAAGGAAAGGGACTTCTTCCTTGCTTCGAGCTCTATTTTTGAAAGAGCAGCAGCTCCGATGCCTCGGTGCGGTACGTTGATAATCCTGCGGAAGCTCACATTATCTCCGTGATTCAGAGAAAGCCTCATATACGCTATGACGTCTTTGATCTCTTTCCTCTGATAGAAGCTGATACCGCAGAGCACCCGGTACGGCAGATCTTCGTCGCGCAGTGCATCCTCTATTACACGGGACTGAAGATTTACACGGTACAATACGGCAAAATCCCGGAACGTGTGTTTGCCCTTCAGATAGTATTCCTTGATCGATTTTGCGACATAGGTTGCCTCATCCTCGGAAGTCCCCAGCCAGCAGTAACGCACTTTCTCTCCGGTGCTTTTATCCGTCCAGAGTTTCTTCTCTTTCCTTTTCGGATTCCTGGCAATCATGGCGCCGGAAACATTCAGGATATTGCCGGTCGACCGGTAGTTTTGTTCAAGCTTCACGAGCTTTGCTCCGGGGAAGTCCTTTTCGAAATTCAGGATATTGTTGACGTTCGCGCCCCGGAATTTATATATGCTCTGGTCGTCGTCTCCGACCGCGCAGATCTTTCCATGTCCGGAGGCGAGAAGTTTGACGAGCTGATATTGGGCAAAGTTAGTGTCCTGAAACTCGTCCACGAGAATGTATGAGAATTTGTCCTGATATTTTTCAAGGAGGTTTCCATTCCGCTGGAAAAGCCTGACACTGAGCATGATGAGATCGTCAAAATCGAGGGCGTTGCTCTTCTTCAGTTCATCCTGATACCTGACGTACACTTTCGCCAGTTTTTCATCGAAACCGAAACCGTCCCCGGCAGAAAGAAAACTCTCGGGACTTATCAGGGCGGCCTTGAGATAGCTGATACGCGACACGATGCCTTTATAAAGGGCTTCGTAGATCTTGAAGTCCTTCAGGATATGCCTCACAAGGTTGTACTGGTCGTCCTCGTCGTAGATAGAAAAACCGTTGTCGTAGCCGAGAGCATGGATCTCTTTTCGCAGAATCCGGTTGCACTGCGAATGGAACGTGCCTATCCAGGCATTGTTCAGATTCTTCTCGAGAATGCCCACGATCCTGTCCCTCATCTCGTCCGCAGCCTTGTTGGTAAAGGTAACGGTGAGGATAGAGTCCGGCTGCAGTCTTTTTGCCCTGTGGAGGTAAGCATACTTGTGGGCCACGACCTTCGTCTTGCCGCTGCCGGCGCCCGCGAAGACAAGCAAGGGGCCGTCTATATAAGCAAGCGCCTCCTTCTGCTGGGGATTTAAATCATGCATTACTCTCTCCTTTGATGAACTCATATTAACAGATTCCGGAACATTATATCCACGCTGCACGCCGGAATACCGGGACGAATTCCCGGCATGCCGGTTCGCCTATGTCCTATTCGACCGTAACGCTCTTGGCAAGATTCCGGGGCTGGTCCACATCGCATCCGCGCAAAACCCCGATGTGATATGCAAGCAGCTGCACGGGCACCGACAGAAGCACAGTCGAAAGATAGGGATTCGTCTCAGGCACAATGATGCACTGATCGGAAATCCTGCACACGTCATGATACACGTCGTTTGTAACTGCTATGATCTTCCCCCCTCTGCTTTTTACCTCCTCAATGTTCGATAAGATTTTTTCATGCAGAGCATCCCGCGGAGCCAGTACGACCACCGGGAGATCTTCATCGATGAGCGCTATCGGCCCGTGTTTCATCTCTCCGGCCGGATATCCTTCCGCGTGTATGTACGATATTTCTTTCAGCTTCAGAGCACCCTCCAGGGCGACCGGATAA
>JBFLXP010000303.1:0-4053 GCA_040757315.1 Nitrospirota bacterium | reverse complement strand
CAACGCCGTGCAGGCCATGCCGGAAGGAGGAATCGTCACAATCCATGGAGAGAATATTGCCATAACAGAGGGCAGCGAGCTTCCCCTTCAAAAGGGACGGTACGTGAAAATGTCGATAAGAGACGGAGGTTGCGGAATTCCGAAAGAAGATCTCGGCAGGATATTCGATCCCTATTTCACGACAAAACAGAAGGCGAGCGGTCTCGGATTGACCACAGCCTATTACATTGTCCAAAGACATGGAGGATACATTCATCTGGAATCCGAACCCGGAAGAGGGACCACCTGCAGTATCTATCTTCGCGCGAGCGATTCTCGCCCCGCAGTGACAGACGCGGGGCAGCATATCTCTTCAGGCAACGGCAAAATTCTTTTTATGGATGACGAAGAGATACTGCGGGATTTCACGGGCCGCATGCTGAAGAAAATTGGCTATGAAGTGGAACTCGCTTCCGACGGTCGGGAGGCGGTCGAACTATTCGCTAAAGCAAAGGACACGGGCCGTCCCTTTGATATCGTAATCATGGACCTGACGGTGCCGGGCGGCATGGGAGGCAAAGAGGCCATGCAGAAACTTCGCGAAATATATTCGGGCGTAAAGGGGATCGTATCGAGCGGTTATTCCAACGATCCGATTATGGCCAACTACGGAGAATACGGATTCAAGGCCGTTGTTACCAAGCCGTATACATTGCAGGAGATATCGAATACAATCAAGGCCGTCATGGACGATGGATAAGGTGAAGACATTATTGCGCTTTGATGTCGGCTGGGCATATGGACAGAAAAAGCTTTCCGGCAGCACCTTTTGTGGGTGGATTGGATTCCGGAAAACATAGGTGTTATCACGAAATCTCGGTTGAAATGCGGCAGAAGCTGAATTCTGCATTGGAAAGGTTTTTGTGGCCGTATGCCCAGCCGTGGATACATCAAATTCGATTCCCGGCTTAGGCTCCATGGACCCTGTCGCCATCATCGAGAAATACTATAGCCCCGGATCTCCGGCTCATCATATCCTCATCAGTCACAGCAGAATAGTCGCGGAAAAAGCCCTGAAGATCGCCCGCAGAGTGAACCATCTTCAGCCCTATCTTCAATTCATCCAGGATGCGGCGATGCTTCATGACATTGGAATTTATCTGACAAACGAGCCGGAGATAGGATGTTATGGAGACAGGGAATACATCTGCCACGGTTTTCTGGGGAGGGAGCTCCTCGAAAAAGAAGGTTTTCCCAAACATGCCCTGGTCTGCGAACGGCATGTGGGCGTAGGCATAGCGCTTCGGGACATAGAGGAGAAAAGTCTTCCTTTGCCGAAGCGTGATATGTCGCCCGTATCCCTCGAAGAAAAGATCATATGCTTAGCCGACAAATTCTTCTCTAAAGATCCGGAATTTCTTGTGAAGGAAAAACCTCTCGCGCTGGTGAGGAAGAGCGTAGCCCGTTATGGAGACGATAAACTCAGGCGGTTCGATGAATGGGTCAAGATGTTCGGAGTATAGATCGATGTTCTTCGCCCATCGATCCATAGGAATCGAGTCCCCCCATATTGTCTGCGGTCTGTCATTCCGGCTTGTCCGGAATCTCTCTTAGTCTTTCGGAGAGATTCCCGACTCCCGAAAGCTTTCGGTATTGCGGGAATGACAAGGATAGAGGTACACACGTGGCTTTGACATGGGCCGTGGAATCTCTACCTGCGTTCGTGCCCCACAACCCACAAAAGTCTGATATAATGAAACAGATTTTCATGACGGAGGCATGATAATGGATCTTATGAATTATGCACTCTCTATTCTGATCTCACTGGTCGTCGGCCTCGCCGGATTCGTTATTGCATACAAAATTTTCGATTGGATGACTCCGGGCATCCATTTCTCCGACCAACTGAAAGCAGACAACAAATCAGTAGCCATCTTTCTGGCCGGCCTCTTTATCGGGTTAGGTCTCCTCCTTGGCAGTGCAGTCAAATGAAGTCGCGTCTTTCGTCTCTTACAGTCCTCTTGATATTCATCTTCTCGGCAGGAATTGTGTACGCATCGGAGGATACTGTTCAGTCTGACGGCCTCTGGGGTTCGCTCCAGAAAACGGTCGAAAAATATCTGGGCAAGCCGTACGTGTGGGGAGCTGTCGGACTGAAGAGTTTCGACTGCTCAGGTTTTGTCTGGCGCGTCATGGCAGAAAACGGGATTCTGATAAAAAGGACGACTGCACGGAAACTCTACATGAGTCTGCCACGTGTTGCCAAGGACGGCAGATACAACTCAGGGGCCCTTGTATTTTTCGACAATTTGAAGCACGTGGGCATAGTGAAAGACCGCGAATCCTTTTACCATGCTCAGGTCAGCCGGGGAACAAACCTCTCCGAGTTCAGTCCGTACTGGCGCCGCAAAGTCTGCGGATTCAGGAGACTACCGATCCCGCAGTAATGGACTTACGTTTCCATTTCTACCGGCGAGTCATCCAAGCCCGCCACAAAAACCAAGGAGAACTTCGCTTTATAGACCTACGAAGAAACGTTTTCAGGGCTTCCAGCGTGATGGAGTGCTTCCCTCGTGAATATTTCGTTAGGCACTCCTTCTTTGCGAATATTTCAACAGGGTTGATTATTTTTTCACCAGTTCGACTCTGCGGTTCCTGGCTCTGCCTTCTTCGGTCTTGTTGTCAGCAATGGGTTTATCCTGGCCGTACCCGACCGCACTCAGCCGTTTTGCATCAATACCCCGGCCGACGATTGCCGTCATAACAGCTTTCGCCCGATCATCAGAGAGCGTCTTGTTGGATTTCGGATCGCCCACATCGTCCGTGTGGCCTTCTACACTTATCTTGAGTTCAGGGTTCGACTTGAGCATTTCGATGATCTGGTCAATGATCGGCTTGGATTCGGGTTTGATGATAGACTTGCCGGTATCGAAGTTGATGTAGAGAGCAACGTGCCCCTCACGGTTCAGAGCATCAAACATGTCACTTGCTGTGACATCCTGTTTCATGGCCTCCTTCTCGAGAACTGTTATCACATAAGTGCCGTTATAGTCATGGTAGCCAACTTCAATCCACAGCTCTTTGCCGCCTTTGGCAACTCTTCCATTCACCTGACGGGCATACCCTGCCCCATCCGGGCAGACCGTCTCTATCGCTTCTCTTGTTCCCTCAAAGAGGATTGTTCCACCCATGTTCTTGATAGCATTTGAATAATTGCGGATTATCTGGAGGCCGCTTGCCTCCTTCCCTTCATTCTTTAAGCCGTACTCCCGTTTCCACAATTTGCCTTCAACTGATATGGGTTTCTTCCCATCGCAGAACCTGTACTCATCGAACTCCTTGTCTTCAGCACTCCAGATATCATAACTTGGCATCCCCGAAAAATACGGCATATCCTGAAATTCAGATTCTGCCAGTGCTGCAGAGGATATTCCTAAAACAATGAGACAGATAAGACTAAAAAACCATCTCTTCTTTGCCTTCTTCATAGTCCTCTCCTTATATTTCCATACTGTCCAAAAACAATAATGCAGCAATTTTCATATTCATGACATAAATATATCACAATCCTGATGCTTGCAATAAGAAGAATTGAGATGTCAAGCAGGATATCTGTTGGGGAGAACTCTATTCGTGCCAGGAATACTCTTGATGGCATGGTTGTACGCTTAGATTTATGAATGACATTGACATTATGGGAACCCATTCTTAATATATTGCAGATTCTATTTTTTCACTGAATAGAATTTCCCGAACTCAGGAGGCGATAATGAAAAAACCCATTCGATGGTTTATCGATCTGTATGACTACGGGCAGTTGGACTTAGATCCTCCTTATCAGCGAAGAAGTGTATGGACGCTGAATGACCGCAGGTTCTTTCTCGATACTGTTTTCAAGAATTTCCCTTGTCCCGCGATATTCCTGTATCAAAAAACCGATAGAACATTGGACAAAATGATCTACCATGTCGTTGACGGCAAGCAAAGGCTTGAGACTCTGATATCTTTCAGGAGCAATAAACTCGCTTTTGATAAGGGATATGGCGATGTGAGACTAAATGGGAAATCATGGGA
>JBFLXP010000302.1:0-4056 GCA_040757315.1 Nitrospirota bacterium | reverse complement strand
AATCATAGATGCGGATTATCCGGATGCTTCCGGGATCGCTGCGGTCTGCAAGAAACACAGTATTCCTTTCGCAGCCGTCACCTGCAGCCCGTGGAACATAGGTGTGAAACTGAGAGAGCTAGACCCGGAATATCTTTACGTCAGTCCGGAAAACGACAAAATATTCTTTTCCGTTCTATCGGAAATCCTGAGCGGCTCCCGTCAGGCAAAAGGAAGACTGCCTTACAGTTCCCTGAGTCTGCCTCCGGAATTCGATATCCCTCTCACGGACATGTAGAGGGAGGCGGGGATGCGCACCAGCCGGAGTTATCTATGCAATTGTCGGTTTCGTCCGTCTCGGCAAAAACATTTTGCGGGTCGACGATTATCCGGTAATCAACCACCGCAAATGATGTCGGGCTTATACTGATCGGCACGGGGACCGACGGCGGAACAGGGTTCACCGTGACCGTAAAGGGGACGCACTCGGTGAAAACGCATCCGTCGGAATACTGAATATAAACCGTGACATTGCTCGCTGGAGTTGTTCCGGTATTTGTGATATCACAGGAAATACTATTAATGCTGACAACCGGGTTGATCGGCAGAAGATCGATGGTCCCTCCCTGATTAAGAACCGTCACTGATGTATTCACACTCCGGTCGCAATTATCTATGATATCGATGCCCACCGACGTATCGGAGACTATGGAATTGTCGACGGCATCGATAATATGAACGTAACCTGATATTAAAGATGAATCCGGCACGACCGAAGGATTCGACGAGACAATCTGGAAGGGTGCGACTCCGGTAAGAGTCAGGAACAGCGTTTCCCTTGCCGCCGAGCATAAGCTGTCATTCTCGCAGATCGTTCTGTTGACGGGCGATGCAAAAAAGCTGAGAACGGGAGGGGTTAGCGTCAATGTTGCCGTGTCGGTTGCCATAAGAGAGTCCCGCACAGTCAGAGTCACCGAAGCTGTCGCGCAAACGGCGTCGGGATCGACGGAGAATGTGTTACCCGTCAGCGTTCCGGGGCTTGGTATCAAAGTCGTGTTACTCGATGTCACAGTGTATGGAGGCGTTCCCCCCGAAATGGTGAAAGTGACATTATCGCCGGAAGAGGAATCCGGATTTGTCAGAGGCGATACCGACGCAACCGGTGGCAGCATGGAAAGGATGCCGGGCGCTGCCGTTGTAAAGGACCAGGTAAAGTCGGCGGCCATTGCGTTACCCGCAAGGTCTCTGGCCCCCGTTGTGATTCTCGCAGTATAGATCGTATTCGCCGCGATAGATCCGGCAGAAGGTGTGAACGTTGCGGTCATGTTGGAATATGAGACGCTCCCGCTCACTGCGCCGGTGCTGCTGTTAAGCGTAAAAGTCGATGTATTAATAGTTGATGGATCCATATCTTCGGAGAATGTGGCGGTAACAACCGTAGTGATCGGGACGCCCGTCGCTCCGTTTGCAGGAGTTTCGGAAATGACGGACGGCGCCACGTCACCGGCTGTGGTGAAGGACCATGAGAAATCGGCAGCCAGGGCGTTACCGGCGAGATCTTTTGCCTCTGTGGTCACTGTGGCAGTGTACGTCACATTCGGCTGGAGAGCGCCGGACGGCGTGAAAGTGGCTGTCAGTCCCGAATAATCGACGGCACCGGCTACGGCACTGCCGGCGCTGTCCCTCAGTAGGAAAGTGGCGGACGTTATAGTCGACGGATCCATTGATTCGGAAAAAGTGGCTGTCACGGTAGTAGTTATAGGAACGCCCGTAGCATCGACCCCCGGGCTGGTCCCGGAGACTACAGGAGGCGTGGTGTCAGGCGCCGCTCCCGTAATGAAAGACCAGGTGTAATCGGATGCCATGTGGTTGCCGGAGGTATCTGCAACTCCTGTGGTGATCGCAGCGACATACGTCGTGCTGTAGGCAAGAGTTGAGGAAGGAGTGAAAGTGGCTATGGCTCCATTTATCGAAATGGTTCCGCCGACCGGGCTCCCATTCGCTGTCAGAGAGAAAGTCCCGGCATTGAATGTTGCGGGATCTATCGTCTCGCTGAACGTAATAACTATCGCAGAGGTGACCGGAACGCCGGTAGCGCTGCCCACAGGATCAGTGGATATGACATGCGGCGGGGTTGAATCAAGTGCCGTCATGATTATGGAGAGATGAACGGGTTTCCCATCGAGGTCTGCTGTCGCTTCACCACGGTACAAAACGCGGTTCGATACGTCTTTGGCTTCCACGAGAAAAAAACGGTTCTTCCCGTTCGGAACGGAAAAACTCTCCCGAATGGTATCCTGCCCCTGGACAAGCACATCTTTTGTCATGGTGGATATGTCGGGAGCTGCTATCATGAACGAGATCTTATGGACATTTGAAGGGATGGACGCCAGAGCCGGGGTCTGCTCCAGATTCCTAATAAATGATTTGATGCGGACAAGAAACGTCTCAGGCTCAATCTGAAGGGATGCGGTCTGTCCTGCGCCTCCGACAGTGATCGTCACAAGGGACTTATTCTTGCCGCTGCCGGAAGAACCGCTGCCTCCGCCTCCGCAGTGGATGCTCAGTAAAGCTAAAGCAAGAAGCATCATGAATAGTCTTTTCATAGGACCCCTCTTTATCTTTAGATTATGGGAATATTACGTCGATAGTCACCGGCGTCGTACCAATCGTCCCGGGCTGTTGATCAATTGGAGGAAGGACCCCAATCTGTTCTATGGCTACCCAGCCCGGCCCCAGCGTCACTTCTGCAGGGCCGGGGATGGAAATCTCCTGAGATACGCCCGTTTCGCCGAGCAAAGTCTCGGTTTCGCCGCCGGGAACAAGAATCGGCGACGGGAAGGGCTCGCCGGCGACTATGGTCAACTTCATGCCGGGTTTGAGGACTGCGCTGCCTTCCGATCCGGGATAGACGCCGGTTACTGTGAACTCACCTTCTACGCAGATGAATGTCGTAACCTGTTTGCCGTCCTTGATACCGACTTCGCACAGAATTATAGTCCCTCGCGCTGCTGCTACGGCAGTCGGCGTGTGTATCTCGAAGCTCGTCTTTCCTACTATGGCCCGCATTTTTCCGTCCAGCAGATTTATGATCGATTTTCCACCCTTTTCTCTGCTGTAGACGTATTCCTTGATCGCTGCACGGGATTTTTCACCGAGGGTGAGAACGCTGTCGTCGATAAAGAGCATTTTCGCGCGCGAAGACTCACGAGTCGATACCGTATCGTTCAGGAAAATGCCGTCCTTCACCTGCGCTTCGATCGTCTTTCGCTCCCTGTCGATCAACGCCTTTCCCCTTATAGCAACGAATGAGCCGACCGTGTCCGCTGCAACGGCAGAGCCCGAAGCCGTCAGGATGAGATTGAGAAGGATCGTCAACAACAGTATTTTTTTCATTTAAAACCTCGCATTTATGAACAGGCTTGATATTGCCCGGTTGTAATCGAACAGGTCGCTGTTAGACTTGTTCCGTCTGTAAAGCTGGCCCGCCGACAAGCTGAATGTGTCCGATAGGATTTTCGTGAATGATATCGATGCTGTTTTGGCTATGTCCTCGCGTCGGTCCGTCGTCGATGGGAAAAGACCACCGTAATTCTTCGTGAGATATTCACCATAGAGGTCAAGATAAAGTTGATAAGGAAGGTTTACTTGCAGTCCGGCAAGAACCTTGTTCCCCGTGTAGTCCCAGAAGTCTTCTCTCGTTTTCTCCGAATCGTAGGCATAGCCCACCTTCACGCTTCCGTATGATCCGACGGGAACGGAGCATGTCACGCCCACAGTATTGTTAAAACCGGTCCTGTCCGAATTACTGGCGAAAAGATCGGAATTCATGAAATGGTTCGTCCTGTAAGTATATTCCAAAGCTGCGGTAATTCCTTTCCATACTGTAAAAACCGCCGACGGAGAGAGAATATGGGAATAACTGTAGGCGTCTCCGCCGACCAATACATAGTCGAAAGCGTACGTGCCCTTTATGGCCATCCACGGCGCGGCGTGAAATGCGAGACGAAGCTCCGGCAGGTTGTCGGTGACGTTGAAATCGGAGAGTTCCGCATGGAGGCTCTGATAGAAACTGTA
>JBFLXP010000301.1:0-4070 GCA_040757315.1 Nitrospirota bacterium | reverse complement strand
GATGACACTTTCAGTCGAGTCCTGTTTTGCTCGACGCCATGCCCTAATCAAATCTCACCGCCTTGAAAGGCTTTAAGGGGATGACCTCCCTTCTATGCAACGACAGGGTCTATCTTTTGGGCTCGATAAGTCCGAAATTCCCGTCTCTTCTGCGGTAAATCACATTTATATCACTGGTAGCATCGTTCGTGAAGATGAAGAAATCCTTGTCAAGGAGCTCCATCTGCATCACCGCCTCATCGGGACTCATCGGTTTCAGTTCGAACCTCTTGTTTTTGATGATTCTGCCGCCTTCTGGTATGGCCGCGGTCTCAGCAGCCTGCATCCCCGCCTTTGCCTCACCCTTTCGGTGTGAGACAAGCTTCTCCTTGTATTTCTTGATCTGCCGTTCGAGTTTTTCCGACACTTCGTCTATCGATGAGTACACGTCACCGGTAATGCCTTCAGCCTGGATCATGACGCCGTTGGCTTTGAGCAGGACTTCGGCTTTGTGCCGGTATTTCTCGACCGTGAGCGTGACGTTCGCCTCGGAGATATTCGCTATATACCGGTCAAATCTCTTAATCTTTTTTTCTACGTAGGTCTTCAAAGCATCAGTCACATCGAGGTGCCTTCCGGTAACGATGATATTCATGGAATCCTCCTTGTCATTTTGTCAATTTTCTTCTCTGTGTCTGCGAGGGGATATTAAGCTCTTCTCGATATTTTGCAACGGTCCTTCTGGCGATCACGACGCCGCTCTGCTTCAACATCTCGGCAATCCGTTGGTCGCTGAGCGGTTTCTGAGAATCCTCTTCCGTGATAATCTTCCGGATCGTATTCTTCACCGACGTCGAAGAAATAGTGCCGGTTCCGCTGCTAAGCGCACTGCTGAAGAGAAAACGGAAACCGACGATCCCGTGCTCGCATGCAAGGTACTTGTTCGATGTAACCCTGCTTACCGTACTCTCGTGGAGATTCAGAGTCGAAGCGACATCCCTCAACGTCAGTGGCTTGAGGCGTTCGACGCCGTTATCGAAGAACTCGCGCTGCAGGTCGAGAAGCGTCTCGGTGACCCGGTATATCGTCCTGTTCCGTTGGTCGAGACTCTTCAGAAGTCCGACGGCAGACCGCCATTTCTCCACAAAATAACTTTTTTCCTCCTTGGGAAAATCCTCGTCCTTCTGGATCAGCCTCCGGTAAATGCTGCTCACTTTCAGCCTGGGCAACCCCTCATCATTAAGAACGATCTGATAGCCTTCCACAGTTTTCACAATGTAAACGTCCGGCACAATGTAATTCGGCGACGACCCCGAAAAACTTCTTCCGGGTTTCGGTTCGAGCCCTTCGATAACCTTTATGGCGGCCATAATCTCTTCGAGAGAAAGATTATAGTGTTGTGCAAGAAGGGGATATTTCTTCTTTTCAAGTTCATCCATATTGTTCATAATGATCTTCTCGACGATGGTTCCGTGCAAATTGAGCATTCCTAACTGGATGAGCAGACATTCCTGTATAGTACGCGCCGCGACGCCGGGCGGGTCGAAGCTCTGCACAAGACCGAGCGCTTTTGCAGCCGTTTCCTCATCGGCTTCCGCCGTTTTCATGATCTCCTCAAGCGACGCCGCGAGATATCCGTTTTCATCGATATTCCCGATGACTATTTCTCCGACTTTCTTGACATCGTCGGCGGCGTGAGAAAACCGCAACTGCCACAGCAGGTGATCCGCAAGATCCGGCTCTCTGGTGAGAAACTGCTCAAAGGATGGAGGCGCGACTGTTCCGGGAGTGAAGTAGCCAAGGTCGCGTCCGTCCGAGCTTCGCTCTTCGAAGTATTCATCCACCGAAAGGTTCATGAGTTTTTCGAGCGGGGCGCCGGTGTCCTCATAGTCATCATCTCTTTCGACATTTTCGCGCTCTTCGGAAGTGAGTTCCTCCGGCGGAACTTCTTCGTTCTCTTCTTCAAGGAACGGGTTTTCCGTAAGTTCCTGATTCAGAAACTCGGTAAGCTCAAGGTGCGGCAACTGGAGCAGCTTTATGGCCTGCTGCAGTTGCGGCGTCAGAATCAGTTTCTGAGATAATCTGAGTTCAAGCCTGCTCTCGAGCGCCATCAGAGGATAAACTCCTCCCCAAGAAAGGCCTCCCTGACACGAGGGTCCGTAACAATCGTATCAGGGCTTCCTTCCTGAAGGATAGCGCCGTTGCTTATAATATATGTTCTGTCCGTAATCGAGAGCGTGTCTCTCACGTTGTGGTCCGTAATAAGTATGCCCAGCCCTTTCTTCTTTAAGTACGTCAGCATCTTCTTCAGTTCAATAATCGCGATAGGATCGATTCCCGCGAAGGGCTCATCGAAAAGGAGAAAAACCGGTTTCACAGCAATGGCCCGCGCGATCTCAGTCTTTCTCCTTTCCCCGCCCGAAAGTTTGTACCCTTCCTTCTGCGCAAGATCGGTGAGACTGAACTCCCTTAATAACCGGTCCACCTCTCCGTCGATCTCTTCCCGCCTTAATCCCCTTATCTCAAGCACCGCCCTGATATTGTCTTCGACGGTGAGTTTTCTGAATATCGAAGGTTCCTGGGGAAGATAGCTGATACCAAGAAGGGCCCTTCGATACATCGGAGTTCTCGTCATATCCTCCCCATTCAGGAAAATGCTCCCTCCGTCGGGCTTGATAAGGCCGACCATCATATAAAAGGTAGTCGTCTTCCCGGCGCCGTTCGGACCAAGCAAGCCGACAATCTCGCCGTTCGTCACGGACAAATTCAGACCTCTCACTACCTGCCTCTTGCCGTACTGTTTCGAAAGTTCCTTCGCTTCGAGGATGTGCACAGACTACTCCGCTTTGTTATTTCCTGGTAAGAAAGACCTTACTGTCTTCGACGCTAAAACGGTCCTCATTCACCATATAAGTCATCGTCTTGCCGGTGATCACATTATCATTTTCAACCGCCCTTGGGTCGCCGGTGAATATTATCTTCTCCTCATCAGAGAAATAGGTCGCCTCCCGGGCGGTAACGACGCGCTTATCCCTTATTACTCTTACGTTTCCCTGGGCTTCGATCCGTGTGATATCCCCCGTGCCTTTATCATACAGGACGATCATACGGTCGGCGTGGACAGTCATGTCACTGGTCCGGGCGATCACGGAACGCTCGAATATTGCCGTGCGCGCTCGGTTGTCAGCAGTCAACGCCTGAGACGTAATGACAACCGGACCTTTCGCCTGCTTCATCTGTTCGGCTGAAACAGAGAGCAGCAGCATTAGGGAGAATGCAAAGAGGGAGGCCAACCGGAAGAGGCTACTTATGAAATGTCGCTTTAACATCATTGAGAATGCTGACTGTTTGCTCCGAGTCCGCCTGCATGCCCTTTCCTTCAACACTGAATCCCTTTCCTTCAACTCTTATTCTCCCGTCGGTTTTGATCTTTCCGGTCGCTACTTCATAGTTGATAGAATCGGCGGAAAGCCTGATATCCTTCCCGGCCGCCCGGACCCTGTGGTCCGTGGAAAAGCTCTGCGCCGAAAGATCATACACTCCCTTATCGACGTGGAGAACCATGCCGTTTTCCTGAATTAGCAGGGCAACATCCTTGAGTTCCGCTTTCTGATCGCCTTCCTTGAAGTCGGCCTTATCTGCCGTCAGCGTCCAGGCCGTAAGACCGTTCTCTTTCTGTACGATCCTGATTCCTTCAAGAAAGGAAGCGGTTCTTATGTGTAAGTCCCCGTTCACTTCCCTCCCTGTCCTCAGCAGGAGAAAAAGACAACCGAAGATCAAGATGGAGAGACTAATAAATAAAATCCTCTTCATAAAAAATTGTATCACACGGAGAGGGCTATGTAAACCTTACAGTCGCGTAAGAATTGCGATCTCGGAAAAGGGAGGGCGGCACGAAAAGCCTTCCCCGACAGATGTCGGGGTACATTGTGGCATCGGAAGCCACATATAAAATACGGAACGCGAATGAGACTTTCGGTGAAGTCATGTTTCCTCGACGCCATGCCCTAATCAAATCTCATTGCCTCGAAAGGCTTTGAGGGATGCCCTCCCTTTCATGTGACGACAGGGTAACCCTTGAGGGAAAAGCC
>JBFLXP010000300.1:0-4077 GCA_040757315.1 Nitrospirota bacterium | reverse complement strand
AAGAAAGGGCTCTACCAGAAGGATATCATGTCCTTCGATAGAGCCCTTTCCGATTGCGCATGCCTCTTTTTCCTTTATAGCTATCGAGTGTCTGCCGGCAATCTCATCGATCGTCATAAAACCAACGTTGTGCCGGGTTTGTGAGTATTTTCTGCCCGGATTACCGAGGCCCGCTATAACCCACATCGAAAATCAACTATCAATTTAGGGTCATCAATCTTCAATTATCATTTGTCAATTCACACGAATCACTATACGGTTTTGCATTGATCATTGATAATTGGTTATTTAGTTGTTTCTTCCGCAGCCTCTTCCTCTTTTTTGCCCTTCTTGATCACTTCGGGTTCTGTAACCTCCGGCGCTGCAACTTCAGCCGCAGGCGCAACCTCTTCGACAACAGGCGCGATGACATTCGCGATGACTTCATCCGGGTCTGTCAGAATCTTGATCTCTTCACCGAGATTGAGATCACCGACGTGGAAAGCCTGGCCGATGCCCATCCCCGATATATCAATGGTTACATGGCCGGGTATTTTGTCCGGCAGACATTCGATCTCTATTTCCCTCAATACTTTCTGCAGCATCCCGCCATCCCTCTTCACGCCTACCGGTTCGCCCGTGGTAGTTACATGGACGTTAACCCGTACTTTCTCCGTCAGGAGGACCTCAAAAAAATCGGCATGCAGCAATTCTCTGACGGTTGGGTCAAGCTGGTACTCTTTAACGAGCGCAAGCTTGTTCTGCCCGTCGGCAAATTGAAGGTTTACGACCGTCTGTTCCCCCGCCGTGGTATTGAGAAACTCCGTGAGTTCTTTCTTCGGTAATTTGATCGGCAAAGATCCGCCGGCCCTGTAAAGGACGGCGGGGATCATGGCCTGCCTTCTCAATGAGCGCGCGTCCCCTTTGCCCTTTCCCTCTCTCTTTTCTGCACGAATCGTTATCCGTTCCATATATCCTCCTCGCTACATTCTGTTATCTACACAAACAGAGAACTGATTGAAGTCTCCTCATTGATCCTTTTGATCGCTTCCCCTATGAGAGGGGCGATACTCAGCACAGACAGTTTCCTGCATTGCTCTTTCTTGCTGTCGAGCGGAATTGTATTGGTCACGATCAGTTCTTCAAGAACCGACTCGAGCACGCGGTCGACGGCGGCACCCGAAAGCACCGCGTGTGTGCATGCTGCAACAACCCGGGCCGCGCCTTTTTCCTTCAATGCAGCGGCTGCCTGAACCGTTGTTCCGCCCGTGTCGATCATGTCATCCAGGATGATAGTATTCATATTTTTCACATCGCCGATGACATTCATGATCTGTGAGACATTTGCGGCCTCACGTCTTTTGTCGATTATTGCAATTGAACTCTGGAGCTTCCTTGCAAATTGACGTGCTCGCTCCACACCTCCGGCATCGGGAGACACTATTACAAGGTTTTTCTTCGAATTGTATTTCTTCTGCACATAGTCCAGGATTACCGGTCCGGCATAAAGGTTGTCAACCGGAATGTTGAAAAAACCCTGGATCTGCGCAGCGTGGAGATCCATGGTGAGGACCCTGTTCGTTCCGGCAGCCGTTATAATATCGGCAACAAGCTTCGCGGAAATGGGAACTCTCGGCTGCACCTTGCGGTCCTGCCGTGCATAACCATAGTAAGGTATGACAGCGGTTATTCTTCGCGCAGACGCCCTTTTGAGCGCATCCACCATGAGCAGCAATTCCATGATGTGCTGGTTTACAGGCATGCAGGTAGGCTGCAGAACAAAGACATCCGCTCCCCTCACGTTTTCATTGATGTGCACACTGATCTCGCCGTCGCTGAACGTGGTGACAGTTGCCTCTCCAAGTGGTATGTCAAGGTATACGGCGATTTCCCGCGCAAGTTCCAAATGTGCATTCCCTGTAAAGAATTTAATACCCTCGGGCATTGTCCCTCCTCATCCAGATAGAGCCGGCAGAAAGAAATTTGGAAAAGTGATCCCTTCTTCTATCTGCTCTCTTTATCTGTTTCTCTATCTCCTTGCTGGCTGGGGCGGGAGGATTCGAACCTCCAGATGGGAGATCCAAAGTCTCCTGACTTGCCGTTTGTCGACGCCCCACCTTAAGAAAGTTAAAAGTTAAGAGTTCAGGGACAAAAATCATTAAAAACAACTTTCAGCTTTTGACTTTTAACTTAAACCAGCGTCTCGACAACACGGCGCCAGTTTGGACTCATCGTCACGGCGGCCTTTTCCGCCATGTCCCTATTCTCGAATACCCCGAATACGGTGGGCCCGCTGCCGCTCATTGCCGATAGCGCCGCCCCTGCTTTCAGAAGACCTTCTTTTATTTCCTTGATGACAGGATATCGTTCGATGACGATTTTTTCAAGGTCATTGCCGTTCATGCCGGCAAGGGCAGCAAAATCCCGCTCGCAAAGGGCTCGACGGAATAGTTTAATATCAATCGTCTTTTTTTTCAACTGAACAGGGCTCGAAGGGGCCTGCATTCCGGCAACCCGGTCAAAAGCACTGTAAGCCCATGTCGTGGATACAGGGAAAGGCGGCTTGACAAGAAGAAGCACGACAGGCGACTCAAGGCGAAAAGAAGCAACGAGCTCACCCCTTCCCCCAATCAAAGCGGACGGCCCGTCAAAAAAAAAAGGGATATCCGCCCCCAACCGCGAACCGATCTCCCGCAAAGCTTCGCGGGACAATCCCAAGGCCCACAGAACGTTTAACCCCATGAGCGAAGAGGCCGCATCACTGCTGCCGCCACCAAGGCCGGCGCCTATAGGAATATCTTTCTTGAGAGTAATTCGCGCGCCCTTCCGGCAAGAAGTACGTTCTTTGAGCAGATTTGCAGCCCGGTATACGAGATTATCCTGAACAGGGATGTTCTCACTGCATTCTATCTCTAAAGCATCGGCCTGTTCAAATATCAGCGTGTCGTACAGATTCACGCACTGCATAAGGCTCTCAATGTCATGATAGCCGTCATCTCTTGCTCCGACGATTTTAAGGAACCAATTGATTTTTGCTGGCGCGGAAAGGGTAATGCCCGAGGGAACGGGAAAGGCTGAAGAACTCTTCATCTCGATTCTTCTATTTTTTTTTGGATCCGGTCTTTCATGTCTTCGTCTTCGTCTTCGCCTTTTGCGTGGAATTCAATCGCCTTCTTCCAGAATTCCACGGCCTTTTCCCGCAGACCCATGGAATGGTAGACATCGCCCACATGCTCCAGGACGACGGGGTCGTTCTTGACTATCTCGGCAGCTCTAAGAAGAACCTTGAGTGCCTCCTCGCGCTTACCGGATTTAAAGTAGACCCACCCGAGGCTGTCCATGATGTATCCGCTATCGGGTTTTAAGTCGAGTGCCTTCAGGATGAGTTCCCGCGCCTCTTCGAGATTGACTCCTCTGTCGGCGTAACTGTACCCCAGGTAGTTCAGGGCATCGGCATGGTTCGGGTTTATCTCGATCGTGTTCCGCAGATATCGCACCATGTCATCAAACCTTCCGGTTCGCTCGAAAACGACGGCAAGATTGAAGTTCAGGTCGTCATGGCCGCCAAACTTAGTCAGGCCTTCTTTCAGGACGACTTCTGCCTTCGCATATTCCTTTTTATGGGTGTGAGTTGCGGCGAGATAGAGATACACTTCGGGTTTTTCTTTTTCGAAACTCAGGATCTCTTCATAAATAGCGATCGCGTCGTCGTCCCGGTTCAACTTCGAATAGAGGAAAGCGAGGTACAGGAAAGCCGAGATGTTTTTTGGCTCCTGTGCGATTATACCCTTTAATTCCTCAATCGCCTCTTCATTCCTGTCCATCTCCGCAAGTGCGATGGCAAGATAATATCTGATGGATGAATTATTAGGCCTGGCTTCCAGAACGACCCGAAATTCATCCACGGCCCTGTCGAACTGCTTATCTTCAAAATACAAGAGACCCAGATTCACATGCACATCGATATTGACCGGCGACTGCGTAATGATTTCTTTATATTGCTCTATCGCTTTATCAGTCTGCTTTTCCCTGAAATAAATCTGAGCGAGCCTCTCCTTGTACCGGAGATTATTTGGATTCAGTTCAGCCGCCTTGTTG
>JBFLXP010000299.1:0-4108 GCA_040757315.1 Nitrospirota bacterium | reverse complement strand
ACTGAAGGAATTTCTAAGAAGATACGTCCTTGCATACAAGGCTTCGAAAAAGCTCGAAGGAACGGCTCTTTTCTTTTTGAAAGACCCGAACGAGATCCCTCCTTTTATGATACGAAGCATGTTTGTGAATAACATACTTTACGAAGAAAATATTCTTGTTACCATTATCAAACGCGATGATCCCTTCGGAGTAACAGGGTTCTTCAGGGAAGACCTCGGCCATGGATTGAGGATCTTCGAGATTCAGACCGGATACATGGAGGTGCCCGATATTGAAGAGATATTGAAGGAGGCCGGGATAGATGAGAAAACCATCTTTTACGGGCTTGAGGACATTGTTACCGGCAACATCATATGGAAGATTTTCGCTATCATCAAGAGGCTGAACCCCGCATTCGTTCAGTTCTATAAACTCCCGCCGCACAAATTGCACGGTGTCATGACGCGGGTTGAAATATGAGATGATTTTACCGGAATCATGAGCCTGTTTCCTCGACGCCATGCCCTTATTAAATGTTAAATGTCATCGCCTTGAAAGGCTTTGAGGGATGACTCCCTTTTTGTAACGATGGAGATAAGTATTGACAAATACATGCTTTTTTTGCTAATTATAAAGTAGCCGTCCGTTGGAGGGAACGAGATGGAAACGGGGAAAAGAAAGTATTCAAGGTGTGATTTCTCCCAAATCGTCGAATATGCCTTCCCTGCTCAAGCCACCGGCAACGCTTCAACAGGATTACTTCACGATTTCAGTTGTTCCGGGTTATGCATGATAACGCATCATCCTCTTGAGGCGGGGCAGGAAATAGTTATAAAAAGCCTCGTAACGTCCGATTCACGGAAGGCCGTGGTGCGGTGGTGCAACAACTTGGGGACTACATACAAAATCGGTCTTGAATTCAGGGAGTAATACGCATTCAGGGAGTAATACGCCGGGATACTCCTTTTGCCGACAGCTTCCAGGTTCTACCAGTAAACAGGCAATCCCTCTGTCTTCGTAACAAGCCATTTGGTGCGTTCCTTTTCCAGAGAGAACTTGATGTGCACGGGGTTTGCCGGATCACCCATTATGTATCCTGTATCACTTCCCTTCGTCGCGATGACACTTACATCCATATCCGCAATGGCCGTTTTGTCGCGAACCGTCACCTTCGGATTTTCGTACTCGACACTTATATCGCTCATTTGCAGGAATACTCGTTCAAGGGATTTCTTTATATAAAGATAGGTGAACCCGTATTCGTCGCTGTAGTTGTACGATACCTTGGACATCACCGCTCCGACATCTTCTCTCTCGATCGCCGCAGCGCCTTCCCTGATGAGTTTCCTGATTCTGCTTTCGTCGGACGGCCAGATGAGATAGAGAATTATTGGGAGGAGAAAGAGGAGAAAGAGAAATGCTATCGTCTTCTTGCTCACGGTATCTACCCTGTTGCGGCGGCTATCGCATCCTTCATCACAGAAAACAGCTTGCCGAGATTCGGCTCGCTTATGCTCAGCGGAGGCATTATTACAACAATATTTCCAAGGGGTCTGATAATGATTCCCTTTTCCCGCGCGATATGAGCAACCCGCCATCCCATTTTCTCGGCCCACTCATGCGGTTCCTTGGTTTTCTTGTCTTTAACAAGCTCAACTCCCGCCATCATGCCCGCGTTCCGCACGTCCCCGACGTGAGAAAGCTCCAAGACATCTTCGAGCCACGATTCGAGGATCCTTATTTTGTTCTTCAGCTTCTCCAGAATTTCCTCTTTCTCGAACAGATCCAGACACGCCAGAGCCGCAACGCAGGCAAGGGGATTGCCTGTGTAGGAATGACCGTGGAAAAAAGTCCTGAGATCCCTGAACTCTCCGAGAAAAGCATCATACACGGCATCCGTCGCGATTGTGGCAGCCAGCGGCATATATCCGCCCGTTATGCCCTTCGACAGGCACAGGATGTCAGGGATAACCGCTTCATGCTCACAGGCAAACATCTTCCCCGTGCGTCCGAAACCGGTTGCCACTTCGTCAGCGATCATCAGGACGTTATACTTTGTGCAGAGTTCCCGCACTCCCGTCAGGTAACCGGTAGGCGACGTTATCATTCCTCCTGCCGCTTGTATCAAAGGCTCGATGATAAGCCCCGCGATCTCTCTTGAATGATGATAGAGCAGTTCATCCATTTGCGAAAGACAGGCAAACTTGCAGTCAGGGCACGTTCTGCCGAGTTCGCACCGATAACAATAAGGTGACGCTGTTCTGAATGTCTTGAACAAAAGGGGGCCAAACGCCTCATGGAACATATTGATTCCCCCCACGCTGACGGCGCCGATCGTATCGCCGTGATACGCGTTGTTGAGACACAAGAAGGCATGCTTGCCCTCGACACCAATGTGTTTCCAATACTGAAAAGCCATTTTCAGGGCGACTTCGACGGCCGTGGAGCCGTTGTCGGAGTAGAAAACCCTGCATGGCGCATCCTTTGTACGGCGATCAGGAGCTAATGATTGACGGACTGTTTCCGCCAGCCTTTCCGCCAGCTTTGCAGCAGGCACGTTGCTTAACCCCAACAGTGTGCTATGGGCGATTTTATCAAGTTGTTCTTTTACGGCATCGTCAATCTCTTCTTTTCTATGTCCGAAGACGTTGACCCACAGGGAAGAGACGCCGTCAAGATACCATCTTCCGTAAATATCCTTCAGAAAGCAGTCTTGCCCCTCTGCGATGATAACCGGCGTCTCGGCGACCCATTCCTTCATCTGCGTGAAAGGATGCCAGATGTATTGCTTGTCCAACTCTTCAAGATGCTTGTTGTCTTCGATAATTCCCATGATGGTACTATATCAAATTCCCGCTATGAATATCCTTTCGATGCCGGCATAATCTTTTTTCACAACGATGTCCTTGAAGCCCTCCGCCTCTGCTATTCTTCCGACGCCCACGGCCTCATCCATGCCGAGTTCGAGAACAATATGTCCGCCGGATTGCAGATGTCCCTTCGCCGGCGGAACGATCATCCTGTAGTAATCAAGTCCGTCGTCTCCGCCCTCCAACGCTTCTCTCGGCTCCCAGTCTTTCACTTCCGGCTGGAGAATGGCAATGTCCTCACTTTTGATGTACGGAGGGTTGGCTGTGATCAGGTCAAAACGAAGAGCATTCACGGGATCATAGAGGGATCCCCGCAGAAATGTCACGTTGCCTATGTTGTTAATTCCAGCATTTTCCCGTGCATACCGAAGCGCAACTTCTGAAGTGTCGGTTCCGTAAACCTGTGCTTCAGGAAATTCTTTTGCCAGCGCGAGGGCGATGCAGCCCGAACCGGTGCAAAGATCGAGAATCGTCAATTTCGAATTTCGAATTTCGAATTTCGAAATTATCTTAATCGATTCTTCAGCCAGCAGTTCTGTTTCCGGACGCGGTATCAGAACCCCGGGTCCGACCCTGATCTTCAGTCCGAAAAAATCGGCATATCCCAAAATATACTGGAGGGGCTCTCTCTGCGCTCGTCTGTTCAGAAATTCCTGGATTCTGACCATTGCCTTTTCCGGCACGAGCGGGTTATCCCTATAGAGGACCGCCCTGTCGACTCCAAGGCAGTGCGAGACGATGAACTCCGCCTCCAGTCCTGCATTGGCTATGCCGGACTCATAGAGGCGTTTCGTCGACTCCTGCAGAATCTCGAGGAAAACCATATTATTGGGAATGATACCTTATGATATTTGGGATTGACAACCCTCAGGACATGTGATATAAGTTGCTATGAAGATGAAAGCATTTGTTCATATACATGAGCAATCCTAATAATCACTAAAGCCGATCATTTAACGAAAGGAGGTTTTTATGGGTGTTCTAACGCGAAGAGATTTCATGAAGGTCTCCGGAGCGGCTGTCGCGGGATTGACACTGAATCAGTTAGGTTTCGATCTCACGCCGGCCCAGGTTTATGCTGCAGAACTCCGGACAACGCTCCGTATCAAAGGCGCCAAGGAAACACCGACGATCTGCTGCTACTGCTCTGTGGGCTGTGGCATTCTGGTGTCAACCGACACGAAAGGAAAGGTGATCAATGCCGAGGGAGATCCCGACCATCCAATCAGCCAGGGAACACTCTGTCCAAAGGGAGGTT
>JBFLXP010000298.1:0-4126 GCA_040757315.1 Nitrospirota bacterium | reverse complement strand
CGATCATAAGTGTTTCGAACAAGAAAGGGGTAGTTGAATTTGCAAAAGAGCTGAATGCTATGGGCATCGAGCTGCTGTCGACGGGAGGAACCGCAAAAACCCTGAGAGAAGCAGGCATCCCCGTAAAGGAGGTTTCGGAGTATACGGGCTTTCCCGAAATGCTCGACGGCAGGGTAAAAACGCTCCATCCGAAAATTCACGGAGGCCTCCTTTCAAGAAGAAATAATCCAAAGGATATGGACGAGATCAAAAAGCACGGGATTGTCCCTATAGATATGGTGGTCGTCAATCTCTATCCTTTCAGGGAAACGATTTCGAAGCCGAACGTCACATTCGAGGAGGCGATAGAAAACATTGATATCGGTGGACCGACCATGCTGCGATCGGCCTCGAAGAATTTTCGGGACGTTGCCGTTGTCGTGAATCCGGCGGATTATGAAGCCATCGTCAAGGAGATGAAGGAAAGGAAGGGCGAACTGACATATGAAACAAAACTGAAACTCGCGCAGGAAGTATTCGGCCACACATCAAGTTACGATGCGGCCATCGCCGAGTATCTCGCGAAGGTGATCGGGGAGAAGAAATGAGGACATATCGAAATGACGGCGATGAGATCGGTCTAAAGTCGTGAAAGTTCTTGTTATCGGGGGAGGAAGCAAAGAGCATGCGATAGTCTGGAGACTTTCCCAGAGCAGGCACGTCAACAAGATCTATTGCTGCCCCGGCAACGCCGGCATCGCCGAGAAGGCCGAGATCATAGATGCTCCGCCCGATGATTTCAATACACTGATCGATTTCGTCAAATACGAATGGATCGACCTTACTGTAGCGGATAACCCCGAACTTTTGTGGCGCGGAGTCGTCGATACCTTTCGGAGAGAGGGATGTTCCATATTCGGCGCGCATAAATCTGCCGCCAGGTTGAGTTCAAGCAGGGTATTCGCGAAAGATTTTATGCGGCTCCACGGCATCCCCAGCGCAGAATACAGGGCGTTTTCGTCATATATTCAGGCGGAGGATTTCGTGAGGCTGAAAGGCGCGCCGATCGTCATTAAAGCAGATGGCCGTAGTCCGAAGGGGGACACCTTTTTTGCGCCTACCGTGGATATTGCAAGGGACGTACTCAATCGGATTTTGCAAGACAAAGTTCTCGGCGAGGCTGGAAGACAGATCATTATTGAAGAGCGTATTCAAGGCGACCGGCTTTCTATCTTGGCCGTGACGGACGGCGTTACGATTCTGCCTTTTGCGAGTTTACTCGTCTACAGGTCAGCCGGGAGTGCGGACGGATCGACCTTTATCGATATCGGTGCGCGCAGCCCTGCGATTTCTGTTGGTCCTGAACTTGAGCTTGAGATCCGGGGAAAGATACTGAAACCCCTGCTAAAGGCCCTGCAGTCCGGTGGTCTGACTTATAAGGGTATGGTATCAGCAGATATCGTAGTCCGCAACGGCGCGCCCTTTGTCTTTGATCTGAACTGTTGCTTTCAGGGTCTTGAAGCCCAGACCGTACTTCCGCGCCTGAGGACCGACTATGTCGAGATAGTGTCTGCTGCAATGAAGGAGAGGCTTTCGGAAATGCCGATCGAATTGAGTCACGAATCGTCCTTCTGCGTTGAGGTCTCGAAAAAAAGCGGGAGATTGCATCGGGAACTCGTCGGTGTGTCCGGGCTTGATAAGATTAGGGACAGAGAGGATGTGATGGTATTTCACGAGAATACATTTTTTGAGAACCACGATGTTGTCGCCCCCGAAGGCAGAGTCATGTGCGTAACAGCGTGGGGCGGCGATATGCGCCAGGCCGCGACAAAGGCATTTCAGGCGGCGGAGCAGATACAGTTCAAAGGAATGTATTACAGTAAAGACATGGGAAAGGAGATATCATGAAACCAATGGTCTTAATCGTCATGGGCAGTGATTCGGACTCGCCGGTTATGGAAGCCGCCGAAGACATGCTCCGGAGACTTGACATCCCCTATGAACTGACAATAGCCTCCGCTCATAGAACTCCCGATCGTTCCGTAAGGATCGCTCAGGAGGCTGAGAAGAGGGGCGTTGAAGTGATTATCGCCGGCGCGGGCATGGCTGCACATCTGGCAGGTGCGCTTGCCGCCCATACCATACTCCCTGTGATCGGCGTCCCCATCGATTCTTCACCTTTGCAGGGTCTTGATTCCCTGCTTTCCACAGTCCAGATGCCCCCGGGCGTGCCTGTCGCAACCGTGTCGATAGGGAAAAACGGCGCAAAAAATGCCGCGATTCTTGCGGCCCAGATCCTTGCAAGAAAGGATCCGAACGTTGCCGGACGACTAAGGAAGTTCAAGAAAAGTATGGCTGAAGAGGTCGAAAAGAAGGCAGGATCGTTGCGGGGCCGCAAGCGACAGGAATGAGAATACACCTCGACTGTTTTCCCTGCTTCCTGCGTCAGTCTCTCATTGCGCTCAGACTCGGCACAAAAGATGAATCTCTGAAGGAGACTGTCCTAAAAAGCATTCTTCAAGACATAGAGAATGCCGACACCTCAAAGCCGCCCGCCTACGCGACGACTTTCATCCATAGAAGAATAAGACGCATGCTCGGCAAAGATCCTTTCGGTGATATCAAGGCGGAATATAATAGGGTCGCCCTGAAGTTATATCCTTCGTTGAAATTGCTGGTCCAAAGAAGCTCGGACCCGCTATGGACGGCGGCAAGACTCGCGATAGCCGGCAACGTCATAGATTTTGGGATATTCACTTCAGTGGATATCGAAGGCACTGTGAAAAAAGCTTTGAATAACCCCCTGGCCTCGGATGACTACAGTCTGTTTACGGAAGCCGTCGCCGACAGCGATGAAATCTTGTATCTCCTCGACAACGCGGGAGAAATCGTCTTCGACAGGCTCTTTATAGAGACCATAATTTCCTCGGGGAAAAGAGTAAAGGCGGTTGTGAAAGGTTCACCTGTCATAAACGATGCAACGATCGAAGACGCAAAAGAATCGGGACTCGAAGGCCTGTGCGAAATAGTGGATAATGGTTCCGACGCCGTGGGAACGATCCTGGAATGGACATCGCCGGAATTTCAGAAGACCTTCAGCGATGCGCGGTTGGTTATAAGCAAAGGGCAGGGGAATTTTGAGACGCTTCCAGGTGCGGATAAGAGCATTTTCTACCTTTTCCAGTCGAAATGTGAAGTGCTCTCCCGGGAACTTGGCCTCCCGCCGGGATCGATGCTTCTCAGAAAATCCTAATCATTTCAAATGGACCTGCCGTATTCCCGCTTTTACGATTGGGAAATGTAATCGGTGTTATTCGGTTCTCGCATGAATATCCTCTATCGCTTCTTGTGCAATCGTCCTGACATTCACATTTTCGTCATTTTCAAGAACGCTTAGATAAGGAATCACATCCTTGCTTCCAATGATGCCGAGAAGATAGGCGGCATCTCCCCGGGCCACCGGGCTGTCATTTTTCAGGAGAGGAAGTATCGTTGGAATCGCACTCAAAACGCCCGCTCTGTCCTTCTCTCTTAACGCCTCTATCAGCGCAGTTATTCCGATCCTCACCCTCATTCTTTCATCCAAAAGCAGATCTCCGACATATCCGTAAAGGCTTTTGTCGTGTTTGAACATGTCGATGATGTTGTCGAGCATGCCACATTCCATATAATCCGCAATCATTTTCTTGATGTCCGAATCCTCTTGACGCCCCTGATTCATAACGGAGACTATCATACATCAATGGCATATCACTTGGCCATTCATAAGCCCCATCGTTACATAAAAGGGAGGTCATCCCTCAAAGCCTTTCAAGGCGATGACATTTGATAAGGGCATGGCGCCGTCTATTTGTAGGGGCGTGATTAATCACGCCCCTACTGAAAGTGTCATCCTTATTTCGGGTTTTTGATGCGGCTTCCGATGTCCGTAAGGTACCCCGACATCTGTCGGGGAAGGCTTATAGTGCCGCCCACCCTTTTTGGGCTCATGATACCTATGCAACTGTAAGGTAAACATACACTATTGATTCCTGCATAACTAATGACCTATGCAATTTCCCCCTTAATCTGTCACTCCCGCTTGTCGGGAGTCCTTCTGAAGAAAGATTCCGGGCAAGCCGGAATGACAAAAATAGGACATTACTTT
>JBFLXP010000297.1:0-4131 GCA_040757315.1 Nitrospirota bacterium | reverse complement strand
AGATTCAGAGGTCATGAACCCGCTCGTTCCCGTTAAGGCGCGAATCGAGAAGATACAGCCGGAAATCGTGCAGGTTAAGACCTATACGGTAGCGTTGGAGGGCCCGTTCGCCGCCTCACCGGGGCAGTGCAACATGGTAGGCTACCCGGGAGTCGGAGAGGCCCCGATCTCGCTCAGTTCTCTGGTACAAAAGAACCGCTTCGAACATACGATCAAGGCGGTGGGAAGAGTCACGCGTTATCTCGACGGTTTGAGAGTCGGGGACTATCTGTTTCTCAGAGGGCCTTTCGGAAACGGATGGCCCATGCATAAAGCGGAGAATTTGGACATATTGCTGATAGCAGGCGGAATCGGCCTTGCTCCCCTTCGGCCGGTAGTGCGGGAGATTCTTAACAACAGGGAGACGTATGGAGAAGTGAATCTTATCTATGGAGCACGGAATGAAGATGGTCTTCTCTTTACTAATGAATATGAAGATTGGCGAAGAAGCATATCGATTCATCTGACGGTGGACGAAGCCCTTCGCCCTAAGAAGTGGCGGAATCATATCGGCCTCGTGACCGATCTCTTCGACAAGATAACTATAAACCCCGAAAACACGGGTGCTTTTATCTGCGGCCCCGAGATAATGATGCGGTTTGTCTGCAGGGCGCTCGCTTTCAGGCGTCTTCCCCCTTCAAAAATCCATGTATCCATGGAGAGGAGGATGAAGTGCGGGATAGGCCACTGCGGCCATTGCCAGCATTACGGCTTGTTCGTCTGCAAGGACGGGCCTGTGTTTTCCTATGATCAGGTGCGGGGGCTGCCCGATGGATTGTTGTAAGGAAATACCCCTTAGTCCCCCCTTATTTAAGGGGGGCTGGGGGGGTTACGCTGTCATTCCGGCTTGTCCGGAATCTTTCTTCGACGTGGACTGGAAGAACGAGATGCTGAAACGAGTTCAGCATGACAACAAAGGACCGGACGATGATTAAACCGAAACTCGGATTCTTCAAATATTCCTGCTGTGCAGGGTGCGAATTCCAGTTCATATATTTCCAGAAATACATTCCCGAGACACTTAGCGGGTTTGACATCGAGTTCGCCCGGATGATGAAGCGGGGAGGCAATCCCGAAGGGCCTTTTGACGTGGCGCTGGTGGAAGGAACGATCACGGAATCATGGCAGGCGGATGAGCTCAAGAAAATCCGTGAAAGGAGCAAACTGCTCTTTGCTATCGGATCGTGTGCGATAGACGGCGGCATCCCCGCGATAAAATCCACCGGGACGGAGCTTGAAGTCGAAAGGCGCGTCTACAAAGACCTGTCGTCGATCCATTCTATCAGACCTCATGCTCTTGATGCGTACGTGAAGGTGGATGGCTATATCAAAGGGTGTCCGCCCGGCGAGCGGGATCTGTACGAGGCACTGTCCTCAGTTCTTTCCGGCAAAAAACCTGACTTTCTCGAATACAGCGTCTGCATCGAATGTAAATTGAAGGGCAACATCTGTGTCCTGGTCGCATATAATATGCCCTGCATGGGCCCCGTGACGAATGCCGGCTGCGGCGCGCTCTGTCCCACCATGAACAGGGCCTGTTATTCCTGCTTCGGGCCGATGAAGCAGGCCAACGGGCCGGCGCTTGCAAGAAAGTTCAGGATGATGGGTCTTTCAGATGACGACATCAAGAGGAAATTCACCTTGTTCGGCGCCGATACGCTCGAATTCAGAAGGGCTATAGAGACTTATGAGGATTAGCATCGATTACGTTGCCAGGGTCGAAGGCGAAGGTTCCGTAGAGTTCGAGGTTAAGGGCGGAAAGCTCCAGGACCTTAAACTCAAGATCTGGGAGCCTCCGAGGTTTTTCGAAGGGTTTCTTGTGGGGCGGAAATACCATGAAGCTCCCGACATCGTATCAAGGATATGCGGCATCTGCCCGGTTTCTCACATGACAACGGCTATCTGCGCAGTGGAAAACGCCTTGGGATTCAGCCCTTCTTCCGCCATAACAAAGTTAAGGGACATAATGACGCTCAGCCAGATAGCCGCGAGCCATGTGGTGCATATTTACATGCTCGCGCTTCCCGATTACCACGGCCTCGCCATGCTCTCGGGGCTTGATGATGAAATGCAGAGATTGCTGCGATTGAAGGAAGCATTGAATGATGTGACGGGCACGATCGGCGGAAGGCCTCTTCATCCCGTGTCGATGGTTGTGGGAGGGTTCACAAAGGCACCTGCGGAAAGAGATCTGGACAGGCTCAGGAAGGGACTGGACGCTGTGAAGAAGGATGCAGTGAATACCGTCCGGATGGTTTCGGAACTGAAGTATCCTCTATTGATGAGCGACGCAGAGTATGCGGCGATATCTGCCGACGGTCATTACGCGGTCAATCAGGGCATGATTGCGACAAGCGCCGGACTTCGCATTGAACTGGCGGACTATGACGCTTATTTCCCGGAAAAAGAAGTACCTTACTCGAACGCGAAGAGGACCGTACTCAAGGGGAACAAGCCGGTGATGGTCGGTGCGCTGGCGAGATTGAACGTGAAATTCCACGAGCTTCACCCCGAGGCAAAAAAAGCCGCAAGCGCGGTCGGTTTCGGTCCGGGCGGGAAAAACCCATTTTATAACATTACTGCCCAGGCGGTCGAAATCGTCCACTGCGTATGGAAATGCATAGAGCTTCTGGATACGCTTACCCATGAAGATACTTTAATGAATGTCACTGTCAGGGAAGGGGAGGGGGCGGCTATTACCGAGGCTCCTCGAGGCCTTCTCTACCATCAATACGAACTAAACCGTCTTGGAGTGATCGAGAAGGCAAATATAGTGACTCCCACGGCGTATAACTTTTTATCTCTCGAAAATGCTCTGCGGAAGCTCGTCATGGAGAATATCGACAAGCCGGTGGAAAAGTTATCTCTCCTTTGCGAAATGCTCGTCCGCGCATACGATCCCTGCTTTTCGTGTTCGGTGCATTAATTAGAGTCTGTCTATAAAGTCTTATTTTGTCATGCTGAATTTATTTCAGCATCTCGCAACCGCAACATTACTTCATCTATTCAACACCGTACTTCATCTATTCAACACCGTCGAGTTATTGCTGGAGGTTTAAAGTTTCCATCGGAAAGAGACAATCTGCGAGGTATGATCGAGTAAAGACTTCCTCTTCAACTCTTCACGCGCAAAGAGACTGTATCCACCTTGGGGATATTCTTGGTGGTCTCCCCTATAACCTGAATCTTCCAAACAACAGCGCTCTCCGTTTTTCGTCTTTCAGTCATTCAATGCGAATTACCAAATGTAAATAAATATGGTACGTTTCTTACTGAGATTTGTTGCTTAATAAGGGTGTCATGATTCGGGAAACGCAAAGGAAAACCCGAAGCTTTCCAGATTTTAATAACAGTTTCACTGCCGGAGCGATTTCGATAAGCCGTTCAGATGCGCTCGAACCTATTTTACCCTGATGATGGTTCTTATCTCCCCCGCAATATCCCGGCTCAGATTCACGAAAGTTTTACCCGTGGCTGCGACTATTGCATCATAGCCTGATGCGTTCAGCTTTTCCTTGTAATCAGTTACCCGTGTGACGATTTCTTTGTTCCCTTGAGCGCTCGACACCGTCCACATCGCTTTGAGTGCAACGTAATCACCGGGGATGCTGTCAAGGCGGATAATCTTTATTGTGAGCTTATAGTCAATAGCTGATGAAGAATTCCAGGGATATGCAAAGATACGGTCCGTGCCGAGCAGAAATGAAAGGTTTTCCCTCACAGCCATCGCTATATTTTCGCTGAGAGAACCCGCCCACCTGTCGTACTCAGCGACTTTCAGTTCGTTCAGGCCGCTCCGTGTAACGATCTGTGGGCGGTCTAAATAATCAGGAATCTCGACGGGGCCGATGCCCACGGACAGCTCACCCGCCGGCGGCTCTTGACGCATGTCTTCACCGCTGAGAGTGCTTAATGTATAAAACCTTGATGGCTCGGTGCCCGCGCACCCGAGCATCAAAAAGACACCGGCGAGCACAAAAATTATTGAAATATATATCGCATATCTCTTCATCTCGAGACTCCTTCCTGTTTTGGTTTGCCTTTCAATATGGCTTCGGGATGCCTCTCAAGATAATCAGACAACTGACGCAC
>JBFLXP010000296.1:0-4135 GCA_040757315.1 Nitrospirota bacterium | reverse complement strand
ATTGATGGAAGCGAAGGGACAAGGCTCGATTTCTGTTGCCACATAAACTACCTTTGATAACGTGCATACGGTTGTGTGGACTATATTGTTATCGCCAAATTCAAAAGTGAGGCTTCCGCTTCGTCTTCAGCCTCATCCACACAGCCCGTGATCTGGCATCAGAAATCGAGCCTTGTCCTGTGACAATTCTCCTGGGAGAATGTATCGTGCCAAGAAACAAAGTGCACCTGCACTTCTACTTGGTCCCCGTTCAACTGCTTGGAGCCGGGGTTTGAGGCTTTTCCTCTTTTTCGGTACCGCCCGTACCGGTTGTCCCCGTTCAACTGCCGGGGGCCGGAGCCTTTTCCGTCTGGGTGCTGCCCGCACCCGATTTGCTGCCGGTTCAACTGGCGTCGGTTGCAGACGTGCAAGCAGGAACCGCCAGGTTTGCCCCGGCTACCAGTCCGGCCAGACTGAGACCCGCCAGAATTTTCTTGATGTCCTGTTTATCCATTGTCTGCCCTCCTTTCATCGTAGACTTGTGTCTGTTCCCCTGTCAAGGACGGAAGGATCGTAGAAATATCTAATTGAATATATATCTGTCTATCCATAGAAAGAAACAATATCGCTTGGATTAACAAAGAGCATGCCAAAAAGAATCCGTTGTTTATCATGGGGTTTTTATCTGCCGCGAAGAAAAAGAGCGGGGCAAATTTCCTTTCCTCAGGGCAATATGCCTCCGCTATCCTGGTAAAAGAATTCCCCGGATGTCTGCTTCGGAAGTCAAAATTAGTTATCTGTCCATAAAGTCTTGTCATCCTCCGGCTTGACCGGGGGATCCACCCTTCGACATCCGTCTTGAGTGCTGACGGACGCAAGACGGATGTCGAACCATGATTCGTGTCTTCGCGGGAATGACGACTTTTTCGGAGAACAGCAGTTTGTGGACGGACACAATTCAGGTCGTACGGTGTCACGCGAAAACGCTGCCTAAGACGGCGCGGAGAAAGGTGACAGTTGCCAGAATGGTCAGTAATCCTTTAAAATGAATAATTCAATAATTACGGGAGTGTATAGGGCTCTGGTGTCCCTCCTGGACTTCAAATCCAGTGTTGCCTGTTACAAACGGGCAGGGTGGGTTCGATTCCCACACGCTCCCGCCAACCTACCTCCCATCCCAATCAGGATAATAGTGCCTGACAAGCTTTTCGGGACTCCTTCCCAAAAGATAAAGCGTCATGATGGTCCAGTTCCTCAGAGTACAAGTCAATACTCCCTCTTCCTCCCATCGCCGAGGGGAAGTTTGGACCTTTTCGGGCAGGATCTCGATTTTGTATCCCGACCGTTTAAGCCGCCTCATAAACTCGACATCCTCCATGATCGGAATCTCGGAGTAACCACCGAGAATCTCGAAAACATCTCTTCTCACGAAGATCGCCTGATCTCCGTAAGGCAGCCTGGCAAGGCGTGTCCTCAGGTCCACCATATGTTCTATCAGCCGGAAGATGCGCCGTTCCGATTTTATCCCGAGGTCGAAAGCTCCTGCGGAGCCTCCTGCTTCCACTGAGGCGGCAATTTTCCGGAATGCCTCGCCCGGAAGCTCAGTATCCGTATGGAGAAACAAGAAGATATCTCCCGTGGCGACGGATGCGCCTTTGTTCATCTGTCTACCACGGCCTTTGGGAGATGTCAGTTTCGCGACTTTTTCATCTCCGATGCATCTCACAGTACTTCCACCGCTATCGCCATCCACCACGATTATCTCAAAGTCATCGGGTGGAGCAATCTCATGTATATGACGAATCGTGTTGTTGACTATGGAGGCCTCATTTAGAACAGGAATAATGATCGAAAAAGAAACTCTCGTAGTCACCGATGTTTAGAATCCCCTCGCTGATTTAAGCCCGGCTTATTCACGATTTATAGAGGATCAGAGCAGATGCAGCATCATCGCTCATTCTCGGAGGTCCCGATTCCTATCGGGACCTCCGAGGTATCACGATAAGAATCGTGATAAAGCCGCTCCGATACAGCATCCGCTCTGATTTATCACAATCCATGAATAAGCCGGCTCATGATATAAGATGATATATTCTCTGAAGAAATGCCATGGTCCTCGATCCTGCAAACGGGCCGCTTGAATTCCTCTTGTAAAGGTCCCGAAGGTCCTCGATCCTGTCTGTGTCCCGCCAGTGAGGAAGGATTCCAACGGAGTAACCGTGCTTCCTGAACACTTTCATAGTCTTTTCGAATACGGCTCCGGTTCCCCACTCAATGCCTTCGAATACTCCGGGAAGAAGCGTATCCTTTCTAAAGCCGATTAGATAATATCCTCCATCACGGGAGGGCCCGATGACGGCAGCGTGTTTATGAAAGGAAAAAGCGTCTCTAATCACAAAGGCGCTGATATCGGGAATATCGGTTCCTATGAGAATTGCCTCCCGTACGCCACTTCTGAACGCGTCCTCGAAGGCGCACTTCATCCGCTCGCCGAGATCTTGCCCCCGCTGGGGCATATATGAATAGCTTTTTCCAAGCCATTCTTTCACGGACTCTCCGGCAAAGGGAGGCGAATAGCAGATCGTTATCGAGAAATCACCCTTGCCGAGAGTATCCAGGACATCATGGACAAAACACTTGTAGAGAGCACGTGCGTTTTCTTCACCGATAACCTTCGAAAGACGGGTCTTCACCCGTTCCTGTTCAGGAAACTTGACAAAGAGGAGCACACACTGTTCATGGTGCATCCCTGTAAACCTCCAGAAAATCGACAGAGGAAGCCGCCTCGCCTCTTGTATTGTCGGAGTCGGACATGATCGCCACCCCTGCCGTGGAAGGCGGGTTTTTTCCGAAGGCCTTCCGGTAATCCGCAAGGACGTCGACCTCTTCAACAATCCATTGTCCTCTGTAGCGTTCGCCTTTCCGGAGGACAACTATTCTTGCTTTATCAGTAAAGGGGCTGACAAGAACATCAGGGATTTTGTCAGTGTAAGACCATACATAATTCAGCGTGCTGTGAGGAGGGTATTCCCCGTATATTTTTTTAGCAAGACCGTACTGCATCTTTTCGAAAAAGGACGCCTTTTCCGGATCGTACCTGAACATGAAATAGACGCGGATCGGATAATCGTCTCCCGACTTTTTGCTGGGGTCGCCCTTGAGAGAAAACAAGTCCACTCTCCAACGCCACTTGGCTTTAGGATATTCATAGATGGAAAAAGTCTTCTTATAAACAAGACCTGAGGCCGAGGACTTACTCTCCGCCTTGAGATAGCTCTCTTTGCCGGTCGATTCTACCGTGTATGTTGTATGGCTTTTTATTTTGGGAAAAGACAGAGGTCTCCAGTTTTCGAGGCTGTCAAATGCTTCCCTGAACAGATGATTTTTTTCAAGTGTGTAAACCGGAAGGGCAAAGCAGAGGATGAAAAGAAAAACTGCGAGAGAGATTCTCAATGCCGCAAGTCCTCAGCTTTTTTTCAAGTCTGACAGAAGCTCTTTCAGTAATGGAACCAGCTCGTCGTGCATCCTGTGTTTGGGAACATACGCGGTTGCGCCGGCAGATTGAGCCGCTGTCCGGTATTCGGGAGCGTCATACATGGAAAGCATTATAATACGGGTTTCCGGCGCCGTCTTTTTCAGGCGCCGGGTAGTTTCGATCCCGTCCAACTGCGGTAATTTGATATCCATAAGCACGATGTCCGGTGATCTCTTCTCGGTCATAATCAGCGCTTCGTCAGAATTTTTTCCTTCGATAAATTCAGATTCCGGAAAGAGAGCTTTTAACCACTTCTGAAGAGAATCGCGCAGTGTATCATGGTCTTCGACGATAAGGATGATCGGCTTTTTTGCTTGATATGCAGGTTTCTTGTCATTCATTTCAGTCACCTTCCTATCCTGACGACGACGCTCGTACCATTTCCGGGCGCACTGTCCACCGTGAGTTTTCCGCCGATAGCCTGTGCTCTTTCCTGCATGGAAAGAATTCCCCATCTCGGCTGTTCCTGATAGGAACGCAAAGCCTCCGGGTTGAAGCCTGCGCCGTCATCGCATACCGCAAGCACTACGAGTCCGTCACTCTCGGAAACATTAATTCTAACCGTTTTTGCTCCGGCGTGTTTTGCCACGTTATTCAGCGCCTCCTGGACGATTCTGAAGA
>JBFLXP010000295.1:0-4135 GCA_040757315.1 Nitrospirota bacterium | reverse complement strand
ATAAATGTCTGTCATGCTCCAGTCCTGATTTCTGGAATGCCCTTGATCAGGCGGTCCTGAAGAACCGGGAAATCCTGAGCGAACTGGCCGAAGAACTCCGGCATGAAGGAGTCAAAACGCTCCATGACCTGGAGCGGATACCTCAGGGCTATCAATCTAATATGCTCCATGTCATGACACACCTCCTGGACGGTTTTTTTGGAATCGATTCGTATTTCTTCAATCTTGTTGAAAACTCTCACTGGGTTTCGGATGCATTGCGGGCGAGGATGAGGGGTTGTCCTACCGGTCACTGGCTCGTTGCGGTTGAAGCGGATTTCGAACAGGCCTATTGATTTTCTTACCGGTCACTGTGTTAATATATGTTTTCTAATTTCATAGGGAGGTTATAGTGCCGGCAAAAGCAAGACCCAAGAAAAATCTCTCGGCCATGAAGCGGGCAAGACAGGCTGAAAAGCGGAATCTCCGGAACAAAGCCGTAAAGAGCGCCGTCAAGACCGTGGTAAAGAAGACGGAATCCGCGATCGCTTCGGGAAATAAAGAGGAGGCAGCCAAAGAGCTCGCTCTCGCGATAAAAGCACTGACGAGGGCTGCGTCGAAGGGCGTTGTCCACAAAAATACCGCTTCCCGGAAGATATCCCGGCTCACAAAGCAGGCAAACGCTATTTCTGCAGCCGGAGCAGCCTAACCAGAAGATACTCCACAGGATAAGTTCTTCCGGAACTTTTTATTTCCGTGTCAGCGCTGTTGAGGCATTCGAATATCCTCAGGAAGTATTCGTTCTCCTGCTGGGTAATCCCCGCTCGAAGCAACCGGGCGTATTGCCAGTTGAGGGCTCCTATAAGACTGAAATCATCGACTGTCTCTTTCAGCGTCTTGTAGATTCCAAACACTTTGTCCGCGTTCCCTTTTCTGAGCGCGTCGGTGAGATCAAAGACGCTGTAAAGCCTCTCCCGGGTGACGATATCAGTTATGTCGCCGGCGGAGATCCGCTCTTTTCCGATCAAGGCAATCTTCTCGATCTCCGACGAGAGAAGGCCGATGTCGGGCCCCACAAGCCCCATCAGGCACTCAATAGCTTCGCTCGAAATATTCAGGCCGTGCAACGCGGCCCTCTGTTTGATCCAGAGCGGGATTTCCGACTCGCGCATGTCGAGGGATACTGCCTTTAACTCACCCATTCTTTCTCTGATTTCGCTTTTCAATTGACCTGCGTGAACGACCACGAACAGTGACTGCGGCAATGGGTTGCCGATATAGGACTGCAGCCGCTCCACGTCTTTCTTGACAAGTTTTTGCAGGTTACCCACGAAGAGAGTGACCCTCCTGCCTCCAAAGAAGGAGACCGTGTTCGCGGTTTCGATGATCCGCTCAAATGGGATGTTCTCATCCCCGGACGTCAAGTCAAAAATGTGGAGATTGAAGTCCCTTTCTGTTTCGGGAACGAGCTGTCTGACAGCATCAACAGCTTCTCTGCACAAGAAAGGATCGGCTGCATGAAGCAGATAAGCGGTCGCCGGCATACCCTTCTCTACCTCTTTCAGGAAAGCGCTGTAGCTCATTTGTATATAAGCGCTGCCACGATTTCCGCGGACATGTCCGCCAGAGCTCGCTCCGAAGCCTGTTCCTTCAAGGCTATCAGTTCATTCAACCGGTCTGAATCTGAAGTCGAAACGGAGACGATGAACGGAGAGCCGAGGTTCCTGAATTCGGAGATTTTTCCGGAAGGATCTGTGAGTTTGAAATCGCCTTTTAGGATTATCTCATACTCCGCTGCTATCCCAGCTTTCTCAGACAGCACGTGCATCGCAAATACACGAATCACGCCGCTGAGTTTATAAGGCGCATGGGGAGAAACCGTGATACCCTGCTTTAAGAACTCCCGCGTCAGAGCGACGGAGAGCCTGTCCTGAAGTTTGGGTTCGATGGTCTTGTTTTCGATGACGCCTATCTCTATCTCCTGAAACGGCAGCGAAGACCTGCCATGCATGGAGTATCCGCAGCCGCCCACCACAAAGAGCCAAAAAAAGCAAAGAGCAGAAAGCGTCAGTCTTCCCTTATGGACTTGTTTGATGTAATGTCTCATTGTCAATTATCTCACAACGATATTAACCAGTTTTCCCCTGACGACAATGACCTTCCGGATCTCTTTTCCGCCGGTGATTTCCTTGATCTTGGCATCTTCCAGAGCAAGCCTCTTAATTTCATCATCGGGAGTGCCGGCCGCTATCATCATTTTCGACCTGAGTTTCCCGTTCACCTGAATGACAAGTTCGATGGTCTCTTCCCTCGCCGCTTCCTCGTCCCAGTCGGGCCACGATCTGTCAAAGATGCTCGGATTATTTCCCAGTGCTTCCCACATCTCTTCTGCGATATGAGGAGAAAAGGGAGAAAGGAGCAGAAGCAGATACTCCACTCCGAACCTGAACACCGCCCATTCTTCATCAGTAGCCGGTTCAGCCGAGGAGATCTCGTTCATCAGCTCCATCAAAGCGGCGATCGCGGTATTGAAATGATATTCCCGCTCGATGTCCGTCGTAACCTTTTTGACCGTCTGATGAGTCTTTCTGTATAAGTTCTCAGCCTGAGCCGGGAGGTTGGCGAACTTGTCAATTTTGTATTGCCCGTTCTGCAATTTGACTTGGTTCTTGTGGACGATCCCCCAAAGTCTGTTAAGGAATCTGTACGCTCCCTCGACGCCTTTATCCGACCAGTCAAGGTCCTTTTCAGGGGGAGCGGCGAAGAGAGAGAACAGCCGCGAAGTGTCTGCGCCATATTTCTCGATCAGATAATTAGGATCGACAACATTCCCCTTGGATTTAGACATTTTTGCGCCGTCTTTTATGACCATGCCCTGCGTCAGCAGGTTCCGGAAGGGTTCACTGATGGGAATAAGACCGAGATCACGGATGACCCGCGTGAAGAATCGTGAATAGAGCAGGTGGAGGACTGCATGCTCCACGCCGCCAATGTACTGGTCGACAGGCATCCAGCGTTCCAGCTCCGAATCGGGGGAAGAAAGTTGCGAAGCCAGATCGATGTCTCCCTTTTTGAAGCAATAACGGATGAAATACCATGAAGAGTCAACAAACGTATCCATGGTGTCGGTCTCGCGTCTCGCTTTACCTTTGCACTTTGGGCAGGTCGCATTAAGGAAAGATTCGGATTCCGCAAGGGGGGAACTGCCTTTCCCTGTTAATTTCACATTTTCGGGGAGTATGACGGGGAGGTCTTTTTCAGGCACGGGGACCATGCCGCAAGAGTCGCAATAGACAACCGGTATCGGAGTTCCCCAATACCTCTGACGCGAGATTCCCCAGTCGCGCAGCTTATAATTAATAACGGCTTTCCCGAGCCCTTTTTCTTCGATAAACCTTATGATATCCTTCTTTGCGACTTCGCTGTGAAGCCCCGTAAACTTCCCCGAATCGGTCAGAATCCCTTCATCCTCATACGCCTCCCCCCCAATTTCGAAATTCGAACTTCGAATTTCGAATTTCTCCTCAGGGACGATCACCACTTTCACCGGCAGGTCGTACTTGTCCGCAAACTCGAAATCCCGTTGATCATGGGCAGGCACGGACATGATAGCGCCTGTCCCATATTCCATGAGCACAAAATTGGCGACGTATATCGGCACTTTGTCACCATTAAGGGGATTAACAGCGTGATAACCTGTAAGCAGCCCGACCTTTTCTGTTTCGTCCCCGTATTTGGTTTTGACCGCGTTAAGCCGGCTTTTGTCCTCGACCAATTTCTCCACAAGGGGATGTTCAGAGGCAATACACATAAAGGTAACTCCAAAGAGGGTATCCGGTCTCGTGGTAAAGATTCTGAGGTTTTCATTAATCCCGGGTATCGGGAAATCGACCTCCACTCCTTCACCTCTGCCTATCCAGTTTTTCTGCATGAGGACAACACGTTCAGGCCAGCCCTTCAGTTCATCACAGCCAAGAAGAAGTTCCTCTGCATAATGGGTAATCCTGAAAAACCATTGTTCAAGCTTCTTTTGTATGACAGTGCTGTCGCAGCGCCAGCACTTTTCATCGATCACCTGCTCATTGGCAAGGACAGTTGCGCAGGACGGGCACCAGTTCACATAAGAGAATTTCCGGTATGCAAGTCTCTTTTCGAG
>JBFLXP010000294.1:0-4138 GCA_040757315.1 Nitrospirota bacterium | reverse complement strand
CTTCAGTGAGATATTGATCTTTTCCAAATAGCCTTCGGATTTGCCGGCAGATGCCACCGGACGGATACTTCGGGACAAATCCTCCAAAAGTCCGATCCAAACAAAAGAGAAATTGCCTTTTTCAACGGCGATGCTGCAGGCATTATCAAACAGATCTCGTGGCTCACGGATGCGCACAATCGCCTGGTTGATGTCGCTCAGCACAGCAAGGGTACGGTTCAGTTTCTTGATACGTTCTTCAGCCCGCTTCCGTTCGGTGATGTCGGCCACTACAGCCAGAAAGGCTCTTGCCTTGCCATCTGCGTCGTACAAAGCTGTCGCAGAGAAGCTGACTGCGATCCGGGAGCCGTCTTTCCGGATTCGTTCGGTCTCGGTGTCGACAAGCGATTTGCCATCCATGACCTCCTGCCGCACCTGCCTCACCCGGTCATATTCATCGGGTGGTACGATCGGATTCTCTCTGCCCATCACTTCATCTGCTCTCCACCCAAAAGTAGCTTCGGCTGCCTTGTTCCATATAGTGACGTGCCCCTGAGGATCGGTGACAATGATTGCGAGAGGAGAGGTTTCAACAATAGTTCTCTGAGTTTCCATGCTCATCTGCAGGGCCTCGGCCGCCTCATATTTCTCGCGGTAATAACGCTCGCGCTGATGTCTCCACACAAAACCAGTGCCTGCGCCTGCACAAATCAGCAGAGCGCCTACAAGAATTACTATTACCCAGAGTCTCTCCCTAAGCGGCGTATAGACTTCTGCGATATCCATTCGTGCGACCAGAAACCACGGTGAATTCGGCACAGACCGCACATCGGCGATAACGGGAACCCCCCGGTAATCGATCCCTTCGACTATTCCTGTCTGTCCCAAAGCAGCTCTCACAGCGGGCGTTTGTATCGTTTGAAGCGGTATTCGCAGATTCAAGGCGGTATTCTCTCGAAATCGCAGCTCGTTCAAAAAAAGGGCGTCGTTGCCGTCGCGGCGAACGATTAAGGTCTCGGCAGTCCGGCTGGGTGTGGGCCAGTTCTTGATAAAGGGATAAAGATACTTCTTGGGATCTATGCTAAGCGCGAGAAGACCTATAGGCCGGTTACCGGCCTCCACATCGAAAACCGGAACTAATATCGCAAGGTGAATGGGTTGGTCCGGCCCGTCGCGATGAAAATCAAGGAAAGTCACCTTCCCTGAGCGCAGAGCTCCGGAAACATCCTGCAGAAGGTGCCGCGCCGCCTGTTCCGGCGTGGCCGGAACAGATATCCGCTCGACGCCATTGGCATCCAGCAAAGAGATTCTGTCGTATTCATCATTAGCCGCCCGGAACTGACTAATCCACGTCCGGAGCTTGATTTGCGCACCCGCGTCCTCAGGTGTTTTAAGATACTGCCGCACACGGGCGGAGAAGTTGTCATTCCTGAAAAATACTGCGGCGTCTCCCAATCGCTCTTTTCTCCAGTCCACCAACTCGTCAACTTTCAATGCCGCTATGGCCGAAAGTTGGTGCTCCACCTCTGCTCTATGACTCTTTTCGTAACTGCGGTAATAGAAATAACCGGCTGATACAATCCCGACTGCCAACATCACAAAAACCAGAATCAGTATGTTAGCGGTGCGTTTGTCGACTGCTTCAACCCGTGTATCCGTTAACCGCATCTGAAGTCCGGCAAACGATGCTAAAGCTATACCCATAACAACGAAAGCTATAGAAGTCGATAACGCGGGCGGAATGAAGCCTCCTCCGTACAGGAGAGGCGCTCCAAAAAGATAGGCCATGCTCAGGACGAAACTTATCAAAATAATAAGGCAGGCCAGCCAAAAGGCCGCTGTTGCCCATACCGACGAACCCGAGGCTGACAAAAGAGCGGTCAGAAACGAGAAACCGACGAGCACAAAGCAGAACGCTGTCAGCGGAGATATATGTCCAATCGGCACTCTTTCTGCCATACCGCTGATGGGGATTCCGAGGTGTTCTATATTTGAATGTATCCCCAGATACGACAAGAAGAACAACAGCGCGGCTATGACCACGCCTGCCGATCCTATGGACATTACAATGCGATACAACGTTCGGCTCTGCGAGTTGCGGATGCGGAGAAATACCGAACTTCCATATAGTATGAACAACAGCGCGGTGCTTGGCGCCATCGGCACCGACGAGCCGAAGCTCGCAAGGAGCAAATGGCCTGAAATCCATCCAAGCAGCGCAAGGACACCCATAAAGATCGGAAGCAGTGCGCCTACTTGTGCGAGCTTACTCGGAAAGAAACGGGGTTCTGTCTTGCTGTTCATCGCGACCACATCCTCATGCCTTTCCATGTCCGACTGTTCTCTCTCAGTCCGAATCTGCCGCCGAAGGGCAGAGCGCCTCCTTCACAGCGGGTATCAAATCCCTGCCCATATGATTCTTCGATATGAAAGCGTCAGCGCCCGCTTCAAGCGCACTCTTTCTGAAGCCGTTTGTGTCATAGATGGTCAGAATGATTATTTTTGTCAGGGGGTTGATTCCCTTCAACTCCCTTGTTGCCTCAAGACCGTTCATCCCGGGCAATTTGATGTCCATCAGTATCAGTCCCGGATTCAACTCCCCGCACAAGGCAATCGCCTCCTCGCCAGTCTGTAAATCTATGACCTCGCAAGCCGGGAAGACCGTACCGAGCCATCGTTTCATCGAATGCCGCAGCCCCTCGTGATCCTCTACGATAAGAATCCGGCCTTTTTCTTGTACAGCACTCTCATGCATTAAATCCTCCTTACTGGTCGCACCAGCGACATACTGTAAGACGTTGCTTACCGACTAACCCTATACCCGAATCCAGCGATAAATTACACAGTTGACTGATTTGTGTGCCATTGCGAGTCCCGAATGCCTTCGGGACTCGCAATCTCCACAATGACGCATAAATCAAGCGTTCTCTATTGCTATTGCTATTGCTATACTCTAATTTGAAAACACTTTGGGTTATTCATCAATAGGGGAATCCCTGAGATAGGGCTTCGAAATGCCTGAGGGAGGAAAGCAGGGCGGCATAAAGATTATAACGTCGTCAAACCTTCTTTGACGGCATACTTGGTAAGATCTGCAATACTGTGAAGATCCAGCTTCTCCATGATCTGCTGGCGGTACGTCTCGACGGTCTTTACGCTGACATTGAGGTCGTGGGCTATCTCTTTAGTTGACTTGCCCTCGGCGATGAGCTGAAGCACTTCCCGTTCCCTTGCGGTAAGTAGCGAGAAGACGGACAGGGTCTCTTTCGACAGGATGTGCCTGTAGTCCCTGAGCATCAAATCGGTTATCGAAGGGCTCAAATATGACCTGTTGGATGCAACACTGTGAATCGCGTTGACCAACTCTTCAAAGGCACAATCCTTCAATAAATACCCGGCGGCGCCGGCGTTCAGCATTTCGGCCACAAACCGTTTGTCGGAATGCACCGAAAGAGCAACGATTCTGACGCCGGGACCGTGACCGACAATCTGCCGGGTTGCCTCTATACCGTTCATGTCCGGCATGCTGATGTCCATGATCACTATATCTGGACATAGTTCCCCGGCAAGACGCACTGTTGTCCGCCCGTCTTCAGCCTCACCGATCACGTTCATGTCGCTCTGTCTGTCGATGAGTGCCTTCAGTCCTTCCCTGATGATTTTGTGGTCGTCCGCCAGAAGAATTCTGATGTTCACGGAATCCTTTCTTCACTTTTCAGCGGCGCAACCATAATCACTTTCGTGCCTTGTCCCGGCCGCGAAGTAATTTCAAGACTGCCTCCCAGCCGCGTCAAGCGCTCACGGGTGCTGAAGAGGCCGAAACTCGCAGCCTTCATGATCTCAAACTCCGGCGATTCCGCATCAAACCCGACGCCGTCATCTTCAACGGTGACGGCGATATAATCACTCTCCCGCCTCAGAGATACTTTTGCGTTGTTTGCTTTGGAATGCTTGGCAATGTTTATGACCAGTTCCCTTAAAGAGAGAAACAGGAGGACGCGCGCGTCGTCGCTGAGAGGCTTCGGCCGGCCGTCGTCCTCCAGCCGGAAGGCGATATTGTATTTCTTAAGTATCTGCTCCCCAAGCCACTCGGCCGCAGCCTCGAATCCGAGTTCATAGAGGATCGGCGGGCTGAGTTCAAACGTGAGCGAACGAGCTG
>JBFLXP010000293.1:0-4141 GCA_040757315.1 Nitrospirota bacterium | reverse complement strand
GGCCCGTACTATTTCTTTCTTGAGCTCCATGTCTTCATCAAGTTCAGCGCTCCCGCTGATCCTGATCTGGGTGAGCTCTTCGAATTTATTGTTGTTAAAGCTCATCTCGACATTTGGATTCGCTGAGAGCTGTTTGTGCAGGTCCTTGTTCTTCCCGGTATGAAACAAAATCCCGTTCTCGTCCGCCCTGTAAAGCAGCAATCCGCGCACATGCGGCTTATCGCCCTCAACGGTTGCCAGGTGAAATACAGGGTTGGCATTCAGGAATGCAAAGATTTCATTTCTGTTCATTTTAAGTTCCTCCTATTGTCTTTTTATATACCATCACGTCTTTCTCACTTCCTCAGCGGACACAAATGTGTCGATCATGAAAATGCCTACTTCCGGTCAAGCCTGACCGGCAAAGAAACGTCGTTATGCAATGCCTTTAACGCCGCTTCTGTCAGATCGTCCTTTCCCAGATCTTCCTTCCCCGACATCTCTTCAATATCGATTCTGACAACTCCGGTAATATTCAACTTCTCCTCCGGGAAATCACCGTATCCGCCTTCGGGCTGATATTTTTTCATCAGACATTTCAACCCGAATACCAGCTCATCCCTGTTTTCAATAATATGCGCCCTGCCTTTGATGATTACACTTCTATAAAGGTACTCTGCCCTGCATGGGTCGACCTCCGTACCTTTAACATAAGCAATAGGCAGGTCAATCTCAAAACAGACGCGGTTGTCCCGTCTGATGTCATCTATCTTTTCTCCCTCTTTCGCTGTATGAAAATAGATTTTGCCGTCATGATACGCAAAGTTCAACGGCTTCACCATCGGGTATCCGTCCCTGCCAGTTGTCCCGAGTCTGCCGACGTGACAGGTGCTAAGCAGGTTAATGATGACGTCACGGTCTTTGATCTCTTTTTTGCTTATGCGCATAAAACACGTTTCTCCTGAAATGCAAAAGGCCACGGATTTTATTTCCCGCGGCCTCTGAGGTTTCCTGTTATCCGGTCAACAGTTAATAGAACACCTTCCCGGCCGCGGCATCAATGTGCCGGGTCGCCATGGAGACTCGCTTATCTATTATCGGATTTGAATTGAGCATGATTCCAGTATAGAGAAATGTTCTTTACCGTGTCAATGGTTTTTGAGGGGAAAAAACAGGGATTGACGAAAGTAATATGCCTGATATACTTGTGATTATTAAACCGTGGGAGGTGCGAGATGGCAAATCCTTTTATTCATATTGAATTGCAGAGCAGTGACGTGGAGAAATCGAAGAAGTTTTACAAAAGCTTGTTCGATTGGAAGCTGGAAGAAATTCCGGGTTTGGACTACGCGATAATCAACGTCGGTGAGGGGACAGGCGGAGGCATGATGAAGAACCCCGGCCCTGGTTTACCGGACAACTGGCTTCCGTATATTCTGGTGCATGACGTCATGGCTTCAACAAAAAAGGCGCGGTCCCTCGGCGCAGCAATCTGCAAGGACGTTACCGAGGTGCCGGACATGGGATGGTTCAGCGTCATTACTGATCCGACCGGCGCGACCTTCGGGCTCTGGCAGCCGAAAATGGGGAAATGAGGCGGCTCGGACTATCAGCAGCAAGGGAGGGTATTTGCTAAAAATCACTCCACATTTATGGTTCGACAAAGAGGCCAGGGAAGCAGCCGAGTTCTACGTGTCCGTTTTCCCCGGTTCCAAAGTAACCAGCGTAACAACACTCCATAATACTCCGTCGGGTGAATGCGACGTTGTCTCCTTTGAGCTTTCCGGTCAGCCATTTATGGCGATAAGCGCAGGTCCTTATTTTAAGTTCAACGAAGCTGTCTCTTTCATCGTACACTGCGACACACAGGAAGAAATTGATTACTACTGGGACAAACTCTCCGCGGTTCCGGAAGCTGAACAGTGCGGCTGGCTTAAAGACAAGTATGGCCTCTCGTGGCAGATCGTACCCTATGTTATGGACGAGATGATGAAGGACAAAGATGAGACGAAAGTCGCGCGGCTGACCGAGGCGTTTCTCAAGATGAAGAAATTCGACATTGATAAATTAGAACGGGCGTATAAAGGGGGAGTGTGAAATTATGGTCAATTCAGCGCAAAAAACTTTTTGGGACTGCGCCGCCGGATATTTTCAAGACCCCGACGGCCACTTGTGGGAAATCGCCTGGAACCAGGAGAGGGAAGTTAAGGAGTAGAAATGTAAATTACCCGTTCTCCAGAGCCTGCCGGATGTCCTCGATCAAATCGCCCGGGTTTTCAATCCCTACTGATAATCTTAACAGATTGTCCGAGACGCCGATGCGTTTTTTTATCTCTGCCGACACCTTTGCGTGAGAGGTGGTGGCAGGGTCGCAGACCGTGCTCTCGATGCCGCCGAGGCTGAGCGCCGGCTTTATGAGTTTTAGCCGCTTCATGAAATCCTGGCCGGTCATGTCTTTTGTCTCAAAAGAAAGCATCGCCCCGTAACCGGTCATCTGACTCCGTGCAGTTGCGTGTCCGGGATGGTTTTCGAGACCTGGATACTTTACTCCTGCCACATTTGAGTGTTCCTGAAGAAACCGTGCCAGTGTAAACGCATTTTCCGTCTGGCGCCCGACGCGAAGGGCCAAAGTCTTCAGGCTTCTTTCGAGAAGATAACAGCTCATCGCGTTGAGACTGCCCCCGAGACCTGTTGCTGTTTTTCTGATGTTTGCAGCAAGGTCTTTCCGGGTCAGCACAGCGCCGCAGTAAAGGTCGCTGTGACCTCCGAGGTACTTGGTCCCGCTGTGGACTACCACGTCGATACCAAACCTGAGCGGGTTCTGGTTTATAGGTGTTGCGAACGTATTGTCAATGACGGTGACGATATTCTTACGCCTGCCGATCTCTGCAACCGCACTTAGGTCGACCAGTCCGAGCAGGGGATTGGTCGGGCTCTCTATGTAGATCAAACGTGTCTCTGGCCGGACCGCTTCTTCTATCTCCCCGGCGTCTTTTCCGCAAAGCGTAAACGTGATGCCGGACCTGCTGAAATACTCTTCGGCGAACGAATGGCTCCCGCCGTAGATCTCATCCTGCACCACAGCGTGGTCTCCGCTTTTGAGCATGGCGAGCAGGGTCGTGCTGATGGCCGCCATCCCCGAGGAAAAGACTATGCCGTCTTCGGCGCCTTCAAGAGCGCATAGCTTCTTTACAACCGCCTCCTGGTTCGGAGTATTGAAGTATCTCTGGTAAAGTCTTGCTTCAGTATCAAGATACTCATGAGACGACGAAATAAATATGGGTGTGTTGATACCCTTAAACTGATTGTCCGGGTAACCACCGGAGTGGACGCATTTTGTATCGATGTGCACTTATGTCTCCTTTCGTAATCCGTAACAACGGTAATTGACTTTACAAGAAATCTCCTAATAAAAAAGCCACGGGGGCTATTCCGTGGCTTTAGAAGTCATCCTATCATCCGGTCAACCGTTAATAGAGCGCCTCCTCCGCCACGGAGCAAATATGCCGAACGGAATTAATGGTTCTCTTGACTGTGACAGGATTTGAGTAGAACATGTTTTGAGTATAGAGAAAGTCGTTTTGCGTGTCAAGATAAATTTGTTTAGTTGTCATAATGTCAGAAAACAGGGATAAGGTTGAGAAATACCTTTGTACGGAACTCCCGGTCTATGCGTTAAAGTGTTTGCAATTGTTGCATCCGGGAAAAAATCGAAGTTGAACCTCCATAACCGCTGATATTGACCAAATGGCGGGTTCGGGATTGTAAAATTAGTTATGTTCATATAATGTCCAGTTAATTATCAAATTTTGCACATAATGCAATATTTCCAGGTATGCCCATACGCTGTCCGGTCAATTTTCCTTTAGATAACAGGCAGTTACAGCAGTTGTTTATGTTAGCATCTGTTTTGCAATATCAAATTTCACTGAACAAGAAAAGGAGGCTAAAGTGTTAATACTGAAAATCTCGGTGCCGATCATTATCTTAGTCACTATTTTGTTACTGGGTAATTCATCGGGGGAGCATTCAGCAGTGAAAAAGGAAATCATTGATATGCATGTCCACTCAGCCGGGATAGGGGCCGGAAGTGAATGTTTTATTTCGGAGAGGATGAGACGCAGCGTCAAATACAAAATATTTCTCAGGTCGTTCGGTGTGA
>JBFLXP010000292.1:0-4156 GCA_040757315.1 Nitrospirota bacterium | reverse complement strand
GTATGCAGCTTCACGGGCACATTGACATCCCCAAATTGGATATATCCTTTCCAGATCGCTCCTCCCGCCATTGAAAATCCTCCGCAGTGCTTTTAAGACCAGGCCACTTGTGTCACCCTTTTATTGGCCTTACCTATAAGAAAAGTATCGCACAAAATGTGCCGCTGTCAAATTCTAAAGATCTTAACTTGTAATCATTCCCGCTTGTACTCAACAGAATGATGAGACCGCTGAGAATATCGAGCACTGTGAGTAAATCTCGTCAGCCCGAAGTTTTTTCCTGTGAAACCTCATATCTATTATGTCTTGACCGCGTCGTACAGCGTGGCGACGCCCAGGGACAGGGACCGGGCCGTTACTTCAGAAAAACCGCACGAGTTCATGAGCCGCTGAAATTCCTCCGGCGGATAGAAGGCCTCTATGGACCTTGGCAGATAGGTGTAGGGAAGGGAATTCTTTGTAATGATCTTTGCGATGAAAGGCATAACCTTGAATGTGTAGAACTTGTAGAACGGCAGAACAAAACGTTTTTGGGGCCGGGTGAGTTCAAGGCAGAAAAATCTCCCTCCGGACTTCAAGACCCGCCGTATCTCTTTGAGGGCAGCTGTCGTATCAGGGACATTCCTCATGCCGAAGGACACCGTGACCACGTCAAACATATTGTCAGGAAAAGCAAGCTCCCTTGCATCGGAAAGCACGAAGGAGAGGTTCTTGGGCATGGGACTCAACTTTTTCTTCGCGATCTCGAGCATATCCTCGCAGAAATCAGCTCCGGTGAGGGAGCCCTCCGGCCCCACTTTCTTCAGAAGCAATTTCGCCAGTTCCCCTGTGCCGGTGCAAATATCAAGAACGTTTTCTCCCTTCCTGATGTGAGCGCTCACCTCTCGCCGCCAGAGATGACAGAGTCCGAGGCTGAATGCAGTGTCCAGGGGGTCGATATAGGGCGCCACTGTGGAAAAGATGTCCTTTACAAGGCTCGCTCTTTTCCCATGGGGCATATCAGATAGTTGTGGCGTCGACTGGCGGTTATTCATATATTTCGATCGGATTCCGGCTCTGCAACGTTCTTAACTTCTATCAAATTCATCTCCCTTTTGTCAAGGAATGCTTATTGATCCATCAGGATTTCTCGATCCTGATCTTTGCCGCTCCCTTTGCTTTTTTGAAAAGAGCGGCATCACCCCTTATCTTCCCCACGAGATTCACCTCGCTGGCAGGCACAGGTTCGGGACCTCTGCTCATGGGTGTGGGGCCGAAAAAAATCGCAAGGGCATTTCCCGGAGGCCAGTAACCGATATCACCGACAGCGACGGTCGTTGTCGCGCTACTGTCCAGCTTCATTTGAACCGGAATCTCAAAATAGAATTCATCACCCCATTCGGTCGGTATTGTCTCGATGGGAAGGGCGGCAACGACCGCCTTCGAACAGGGCGTATCGAAGAGTTCCGCGTCCAGAGTACTATCAGCAATGGTTATCTTTATCCGGGTCGGCATCAAAATTCCCGAGGCAAAAGTTTGAAATGTCTCTTGTCTTTTGTCCGATAAACCTTGAAATCTTTACCAACGTTCTTCCTCCTCAGCCTTTTTCTGAGTATTTCTTCTCCTCTGAGGGAAAGATCACCTCTGCCGCTGCCCGGCGAATCCTTAATCAGCTCTTTAATAATTTCGGACAAGTTCTTCCGTTTCTTCCGAAAGGGCTTCACAGGCTTCCCCATTGGAAGATCGGTTCTAATCATTTGAATATTCATCCCTTATCGAAGTGACCGGCGAATAGAACCCGTGTTCAATCATACAATTCAATAGTGTTTCGGCCTCGTTCAAGGCAATGGTCCTCTTCCTGACAGCCTTCATGAGAATGCCGACGGTTCCCGTCAATCGAACTCCCAGCAGACTTGCTTCTCGCCTGGCGACTTTATCATCGCATGCAAATACATAACCCCTAACCTTTGCCACCGCAATGCTTGAGGCCTCGCCGAACCCCAGCGAAACCGACAGTGACTCATAAAGGGCTTTTTCCTTAATATCCTTTAACGACGTTTCTTTGAGCCATCCTTCTCTCAAGGCTTCTTTGATGTCGCTGAGGCCGATGTGGCCTTTTTGTATTCCTTTGACGTTTTCAGCGGCAACGAAGTCGGTTATATATGAAGCATTCGAATAGAGCTTTTTCACCACTATCAATGAGTCGCACAATGCAAAATTGCTCAGCACACAATTATCAAAAATGATTTCAGGCATTCGCAGCATCCCGCGAAAGTTCGCCGCGCTCCTGAACTCTGAGTGGGATGTTATGTTCTCTCAGGTAAAGCCGCGCACTGATAACGTCAATCCCCAGGGATTCCGCAAGCTTTCCGAGACTTATAAAACCTTCTTTATACGCATCAAGGGCCACGGCCTTTCGTTCCTCCAGCATATTCCTTTTCTTGTAGGTATTGTCCACCGCCGCCCGGACAAGCTCTCCGAGGGTCTTACCCTGCTTCTTGGCGTGTGCCTTGAGTTGCCTGTGTTGCTCGTCGGAGAGCATGATATTCGTCCTCTTCATCGTTCCTCCATCATATATGTGTAACTATATGTGTAATATTATCACTGCCGATGGCGGGATGTCAAACACGCGGCAGAAGAAAGGGAATATTCCGGAACCGTCGAGGCAGGCATGTTCAAATCAAGAAGACAAATCCGCAACGGCCGCTGACCTTAGGGGAAAATGGGGGAAATGTCCCTGGGTTTCCACTTGCAAAAGCTATGACTGATACCGAAAGAAATTGGGGCAAACACCCGTATGTCAGAGGCAGTTCTACCATTTTTGCAAGAGCTACGATACTTCCGGCTATAAAAATGGATGCACTTGTCCACAGCCTTGTATTAGTATGTTGAACTCCTTGCCAACATAATTCATACTCTTTCAGTAAACGAGTTGGGTCGTTCTCACTCATGTCAGCCCTTCTGGGATTGGTTTCCTAACGTACAACAATTCCTGTTGAAATATACACCTTCCGTCCAGAGGTTTCAAGCGTAGATACAGGAAGGAGTGGGGCCTTCATCTCTGATTGTAATAACTAGCATGGGGAGAAAGAATATACGAATACACGGAATTAGCGGAGAAGAACTGAGACACACCAAGCGCCGCCAACCGCGATGATAACGAACCAAATCGCTTTCTCAATTGCGTTTCTGTACTGCCATCCCACAACAATCTTGATGAAACAATAGAGGAAAAATAGAAGCATGATACCGGCAAGGATTTTCATACGGCCCTTCCTCAGTGATACTTAGCTGGCTATTCCATCGTTATCTTTATATTTCAAAATCAAACCGGCCGAAATGCCATGGGAAGGCAGTTCCGGCTGATGGTGGCAAGTGCTCTTTTATGTTCCTCGCTCCGCAGTAAGGACAACGAACAAATGTGATGTCTCCCTTCTGTTCAAGTTTCGAAGATTCGCCTTTTGCTATGGGGAACACCCCTTCAGCGGGACTATTGCCCATCGTGAGAATTTCTTTTTTGCAGTCAGGATTGAGGCAGTTCATTTTGTTAACCTCTAAGAAGAAGTTTTTGGAATGGCAAAGCGTCTTTTTGAATTCTGTTTGAACTATACACCTTATTGGGGGACTTGTAAACTGTCGTGTACAGGAAGGAGTTCGCTGGCGAGCTGCGAAAACTGAATCATCGCGGTGGTTCTCTGTAGGTGGAAAGCCCAGAAGCGAGATCGTATAATTGTTTCACCCATCCTGCCAGTTCTGAGTATAGGATTTGCTCACCACGCAGTTCTGCTCTGTCACTCTTTAATAGCAGGCAAACGGGATCTCCGGCACTCCATTTGTTTTGCGCGATTATTTCATCAATATGCTCGATCGCTTTTCTAAAAGCATTGACTCGATTCCAGACGGGATCGCTTAAGACTTCGATTCCTTTTGCCATGGGAGGACTGTTTCTGTCCTTCCTGATTCTTCTGCCTAGTCTTATAGCCCTGACCATACTTGAAATCAAAGACTCACAATGACTAGTGGCTGAGATAATCGACCACATGAAAGTATTTCGTTTTTTCGCTAGTTCTGTCATGTGCTTGTATACGTTACTATAGTCGATAAGGAGCTTGTCTACGATGCGGATAAAGTTTGACACTAAGGCATATGATTTCGTATCTTGAGGGCCACCTCCTGC
>JBFLXP010000291.1:0-4168 GCA_040757315.1 Nitrospirota bacterium | reverse complement strand
CGCCTCGTTCATATCATCGAGACCCTGAAAAGATCCAGCGTGTGGGAGAACCTAATCCATATAAAACCCCGCCGTGCAGATGAAGAAGACATTCTTAGAGTGCACACCAAAGAATATTTCGACCAGATCAAGAATTTCACCGGCTTCTTCGACGGCGACACCTTTGTGTCGCCCGACTCTTTTGAGGCAGCGATGTATGCTGCCGGCGCGGTTCTCGAAGCAATAGATCGATGCAAAAACGAGGAAATAGACAGGGCATTCTGCGCCGTCCGTCCGCCCGGTCATCACGCCGAAGCGGACCGGGCCATGGGTTTTTGCATTTTCAATAACATCGCAGTCGGCGCCCGCTATGCTCAGAAGATAGGATATCGAAAAGTCTTCATCGTCGACTTTGACGTTCATCACGGAAACGGCACCCAGCACATGTTCGAGGAAGACGGCACAGTTTATTACTTCAGTACGCACCAGTATCCCCATTATCCCGGCACCGGCCGGGACACGGAGAGAGGCAAGGGAAGAGGAGAGGGATGCACGTACAATATTCCCATGCCATTCGGCGCCGGTGATAAAGACTTCTTTTATGCTTACAGGGATATCCTTCCGGGACTCGTGAAGCGATTCAGGCCGGACATCATGCTTGTATCGGCCGGATATGACATTCATGCCCGTGATCCCCTGTCAGGCATCAACGTAACCAACGAAGGCATGCGTCATATCATACGTGGGGTGCTTCTTCGGGCTACAACGACATACCTCCCAAAACTTCCCCATGTGTTTACACTCGAGGGCGGCTACGACCTCCAGGCGCTTGGCGAGTCAGTGCTGAATACGATCAGGGAGATGTTCGAAGATTAGTCAACTCCTGTTATTATCCTTCCTTTAGTTTTGAAGCCTTCTTTTATGGGACACAGAGCCTGTCTAAAAACTATGAATTAAGTCCCACGTCATTCCACGACTTGATCGGGGAATCCATGGTTCGACAAGCTCACCATGACAATTGTCACCCTGAGGCGAAGGGTGGATTGTCCGGTCAAGCCGGACAATGACTGAAGGGGAGTTTTTAGACAGGCTCTGTGTCCCTTTACATATTGAAAATCTTCAGTTCAGAGACGACTTTTGCGATATTGTCGAAATCCGAATCGTTGTGCAAAAACAACAAATTATTCTCAATGGCCGTCTGGGCAATCAGACAATCCATGGTGCTTCCGACTGTAATGCCTTTCTTTCTGCACCTGAAATAAATCTTTGCAGCAGAGGCGAATGATTCTTTTTCGTCCCCGAGTGAATAAAACCGCTGCGTATCAAGGTATCTTTTTGTCTTGAAGAAGTCTTTCTCTGTTTTTACACCCTGCAGGATTTCCTGATAAACAAACGGACTTATGCCGAAAGGGATATTATGATCCAGAATGTACTGAAATCTCAGGACAGCGTCATTTTCATTTCCGGCAAGATAATCAATCATCACCGAAGTGTCAACAAGAACCAATTCAGGCTCCCTTTCTCAATTTCTTATAATCATAGCCCTGCTCAAACTCTATTTTGCCCCTCAGTTCCCTTAAATCCAATTTTTGCCTGGCCCGAATAAACTCCCTGAGAGCCTCGTGTATAAGGTCTTTTTTAGTTTTGGCTTTTGAATACCGAAAAGCCGTCTTTACTATGGTTTCGTCAAGAACTATGTTCGTCCTCAATTTATACACCTCCTTATACACATACTATAACACAACAGCCATAGGCTGAAGGGATGTAGTCACCTCCTATTCGTTAAGGATCAACCGTTATCCGTGTCCGTTTTTCGTGCCCGTTATTTCAAAGAACAACTGGTCAAATTATTGCAAGCGCTTTCGGCGATTCCCGGTTGCGGTTCTTACTCACCATCAACCTACTCACCATTTCACCGTCTTTTATATATTTCCTTCAACAATGGACAATGACAGATCGCTCAAATAATCCTTGATCGTCAGGCCTGATACGGGAGCTACCCATCTGATTTCTCTATCAAGAAGCTCATAATCGAATTCGGCAAATATCCTGGCGACGAGGAGCGGAGAAATGCCTGCCGCTTTACTCTTCGCATCAGTTAAAGCCTTCTTTATACTGAGTCCGTCTTTCAGGAGAAAATAGATATCGACAATATCTTTTGGCAGGGTTCTGTCCGCAATCGCGGTTATCTTGTTTGCAAGGATATTCTCTTTTGAATCAACAACGCCCAGAACCGGATGACTACTCAATGTACCGATATGTGACGGCAAATCATTCACCATTTCGATTTTCAACCGTTCCTTACCGACAAACACACGATAGCAATACTCACCCTTGTAGTCTGTTTCAGTATCAGGAAATATCTCATGCAATTTCACCACTTGCACTTCTGCCATCCTCTGAAAAGCGGCATGATAATTTACAAAATAATCCAGATCGTCGGAATATCTGTGATTATAATATCCTCTTGAAAGCGCCGTCCCTCCGGTGAGATAAAAAGGTGTTTCTTTGAATACTGGAAATACTTTGTCCTGAAGCGGATATAGGATGTTACTGTAATATTCGGCAGGCAAAGTCCATTCCTTCCTTGATTTCCCTGAACCTCACATACCTTCTTGCTTCTCCCCAGACCTCGCATAAAACCCTGGGGTCAATAATTTTTACTATCTTAAACCAGTTCACACTCTCCAGCAGCCTTGCCACGCAAAACGCCCGGCCCGGCCATTTCCTGTCGCTCCTGCCCTCGATGATCGCAAGAAATTCCTCGGGAGTAAGATTCAAGTCCCACAACGCCTGCTTCAGAATTCTTCTTTGTTCTTCCGACAATATCTTCTCTTCCATAGTGCTGCCTCACACCCATTTTAGCATGTTTCTCAAGGAAAGTAGGGGCGCATTGCAATACGCCGCTATCAGTTGAATGCCGCTTCTTTCATGTATCCCAAATCTCTTGATAACTTGCCGTTCCCACTTCACCATTTTACCCACTCACCAATTCACCCGCCTTTAACCCTTTATTCATCAAGTCGGGTGCAAGTTTAGAGTATCGAGTTATGAGTCACGAGGAAAGTCAAGAATCCATCAAGCCGCTTAGCATTTTGGCTATTTCCTCCGCGTCTCCGTAGAGACGTCTGTGCTCCGCCTCGGTTAGATAGCGCCGTCTCTTACACATCTCAAGAAGATTTACTACCTCATAAACAGACCCTTCGCGATATTGTAAAAATAAACTTTTTCTTTCTTGTTATTCCTGCCACCTCCTTCAGCGATGTTGTTAGATATCGATATGCTCGCCCGCCTTAGTTGTTCTCCCAGCGAAAACATGTCTTTCCTGTCTATGCTGTCCACGAAATTTAGAAGCTCTTCAGCAAACATAACACTTTTTTGCCACACATGCAGTCTCTCGAATGCAAACATCCGCACCTCCCGGCTCATTACTCAAAACTCAATACTGAAGCGCAATCCTTTATTCATCAAGTCGGCCCGGCATGGCCGGAGTGAGAGATGAAAGTCGAAAGTGAAATTTATCTATCCATTGTGGTGATCATCTTGCTCAGCATCGCCCGGATCTCTTGACATTTCTGCTCCCTGTTTTCAAAGACCGCGTTGTCAATATATCGCAATAGTCTTAGTTTTTCATACCAGTCAATCGTCTCATTGGCCGAACCTCTCGAAATGTACAAATAATGCTCAAATTCCTTCCCCTTTCTTCTGCCGTAGCCTTCCGCTATGTTTGCGGTGATCGAGGAAATACTCCGTATGATCTGATTTGCAATAATTCGCCCAGTCTCCGTCTTCGGAAACTGTTCAACATCACGTACACCTTCTCCAAATAAGTCCATTCCCATCTGCCAAACCTTGAGTTCCCTGAAATCCTTCATGTTCTCCTTTCACTTTCATCGCTCGACGTTCACTCCGCCCGTGGCAGGCCGTCGCAATCCAGCCCAGCAAGCTGGAGTGAAAGTAGAAAGTCGAACGTGAGAGCATCAAATCAGTGTTTTCTTTCACTTTCACTTTTGACTTTCAACTCCGCTCGGCGGGCCGTCGCAATCCTTTATTCATCAAGTCTTTGGTTTTCTCCTACCCGCTCCCCCGTCGCGTAAAAACCTCTCAAACTCACAAGTCGCAATCCTTTATTCATCAAGTCTTAGGTTCTCTCATACGAACATGATTGTATCACTGCTGATGGGCCTGT
>JBFLXP010000290.1:0-4182 GCA_040757315.1 Nitrospirota bacterium | reverse complement strand
CCGCAATCCGTGCTGGCCGCAGTAATCATGATGGCCGTCATCGGGCTTATCAATATTTCGGGATTTGTGCACGCATGGAAAGCCCAGAAATACGACGGTATCATTTCCGTATTGTCCTTTGTATTCACCCTGGCGTTTGCCCCGCATCTCGACAAGGGGATCATGATAGGTGTTGTTCTTTCTCTGGGCGTATTCCTGTACAAAAGCATGAGACCAAAAATAACATCTCTCGCCCGGCATGAAGACGCATCCCTCCGCTGCCTCGAGACCCACGGGCTGAAGGCGTGCGAACATATTGCGGCGGTAAAATTCGAGGGTCCGCTATTTTTTGCGAATTCAAGCTATCTGGAAGACAGTATCAGAGAGCTCATTTCGACCAAAAAGAATCTCCGGCATATCATACTGATCGCCGACGGGATGAACGAGATGGACGCATCCGGCGAAGAAACGTTATCGTTGCTGGTGGACCGTATCAGAAGCTCCGGACTGGACATCTCGTTAAGCGGAGTGAACGAGTCTGTTATGGCTGTGCTGAAGAGGACGCATTTGCTGGAGAAGATCGGACAGGATCACATTTATGCCACTCAGGAGCAGGCCGTAACCGGCGTCTATCCCGGATCGCACAAAGAAACGACAGAGAAAGAATGTCCGTTATTGGCTGTTTGCAGGGTTTAGATATACGAATTTAATGGAGGTAGCGAAATGTCTGTAATCACCGTGTTTTCCGGAAACTATTGCAACGCAGAACCGGCAATAAAAGAGATACTCGGAAAGACAAATTATAACCATGTGAAGGACTCCGATATAGTCTCGAAGGCAAGCGCCCTGTCTCATATTTCCGAAGATAGGATATCGAAAGCATTTTCCGCAAAAATCTCTGTCTTCAACCAATTCACCCGCGAAAGAGAAAAATCTATTGCGTACCTCAGGCTTGCCGCGGCTGAAATGCTTGTTGACGACAACATGCTTGTCGACGGATTTACCGCTCTTCTCGTTCCGAGGGAAATATCGCACGTTCTCAGAATATGCATCATTGCGGATATGAAATACAGGATCTCGGTCGCCGCTTCATCAGGCATTTCCGAGAGCGATGCCCTGAAGGTCGTTCATAAAAGCGATGAAGACCGCATGGCCTGGACGACAACCGTCCTGGACACGCGAGATCCCTGGGACAGCTCCATGCATGATATGGTGCTGCCTGCCGACAAAATGTCGTCTGAAGAGATGGCTGCCCTGGTCGGACAGATGCTGGAAAAAGATGTGCTCAAGGCCGGTCCTGAAAGTAAGAAAGCCGCAGAAGACTTCCGATTGGCTTCCCGGGTTGAGGTCGCCCTGGTTGAGAAAGGACATTTCGCACCGGTTAAGGCTGCTGCTGGGGTGATCACCATAACGGTGGACAAGCCTGTGCTGATGCTAAAGCGCCTGGAGGAAGAATTAAAGTCAGTGGCGGGAAAGATACAGGGAGTGAAATCCGTCGAGACGAAAGTAGGGAAGAGATTCTATCAGTCGGATATTGTGAGAAAATTTGATGTGGAAATGCCTTCGAAACTCCTCCTCGTCGACGATGAACGGCAGTTTGTGCAAAGGTTGTCCGAAAGACTGCTCATGAGGGAAATTGGTTCGGCCATCGCATACGACGGCGAGAGCGCCCTCAAGATAGTGAAAGAAGAAGAACCTGACGTCATGATACTGGATCTCAAAATGCCCGGCATAGACGGCATAGAAGTGCTGAAACGCGTCAAGCAGACCAACCCTGACATGGAGGTCATCATACTGACCGGACAGGGTACCGAAGCGGACAGGAAATTGTGCATGGAACTGGGGGCGTTTGCCTATCTGGAAAAGCCGGTGGATGTGGAAGTGCTGAGCGAGACGATAAAGAAGGCAAACGAAAAAATCAAGAAGAAAAAGACGTAATCCACCTGAAGGGTAGTTCCGAAGAGTCGGGCCGCTATTCCGTGATTTCACCCGGATAGCGGCTTTTTATTTTTGTCATATACGAAGCCGCTGTTCCGGAGTAACCGGACAGCGGCTTTTTTTGCCCTGGTTAGCCCACATTATTCATGAATATTTCACTTGAGAAGATCAGAGGCCGGACACAAGATCAGCTTTTTCGGGTTTATGAAATACGCTTTCTTGTATATGATAATAAGCGTGGCCATCGCAGACGCATGGCTGCTGATATCTTATTGACAGGATTCAGGGGCCGAGGGGGCCGGGATCAAGTGAGACTGATCTGAACTTGAGTCCTCGAACCCTGGAATCCGACCAAGGAGAAAATTATGTCCACGCAAAATCCTATTTCCAGCATCCTGCTTCCGGTGGATGGAAGCGAAGATTCGAAGAGAGCGGTCAGGCTTGCCGGCTGCCTCGGGACAGTACTCGGGAAAAGCATATCGGGCATCACTATTCTACGGGTCCTCACGGGAGGATATCTGAGCCGTCATCTCGGATACGTGGATTTCCGCGCAGCAGACGCCCTGAAGAATTCCGAGGCGATCAAGGGGGCAAGAGAGGAACACATCAGGCAGAACATTTTGCCGCTTCTCGAAGAAACCGGGAAGATGTTGAAGGATTCGGGAGTCGAAATCCCCGTGGAAAAATTGGTTCCGGACGGCGACGCAGCCAACGAAATCGTCAGAGTTGCCAGGGAGAGAAATTTCTCCACCATAGTTATGGCGAGAAGAGGCCTCTCCACGGTTAAAGGGGCAATACTTGGCAGCGTTACCGACAAAGTCGTCCATGCGGCCTACCATCAGACAGTATACATCGCGGGGCACGTGGTGTCGGGTGAGAAGCCTTGTCCGGTGTCCAGAATGCTGATCCCCGTTGACGGGTCACCTTTCTCGATGAAAGGAGTGGAACACGCTGCGGGCATCGCATCGGCTTTTCGGACATCTCTCAAGGAAATCACCCTCCTTCGCGTTGTCAATGCGGCGTTCCTCACGGCATTCATACAGGCAGGGGAAGATCCAATGCAGGACTCACAGAAGATACTGGAAGAAAGCAGAAAGACTCTGCTCCAGAGGGGTATTCCGGAAGAAAAAATAAAGCCGAAAATAATGATGGGCAATCCGCCGGACGAGATAGTGAAGGAAATAGAACGGGAGAATTACGACCTGGTCGTCATAGGCCGGAAGGGAAGAACCGCCTTTAGAGAGCTTATTCTGGGCCGGGTGAGTTCGACCGTAATGCACCGTTGCAGCCGGCCGACGATAGCAATAGTGAGCAGCGAGTGAAGCAGTGGGCTTCAGGATATGAGTCTTAAAACCGCTTTGTTCCAGCCGTCCGGGCCAATACCCCCTGCCCGGATGAGATTCGGAACATTTAATCGCGAATCGTACTTCCCGTCCGGTTTCTGAACGACGACCGGATAGTCCGCTACTCCGAGCATAGGGATGTCATTCGAGCTGTCGCCGATGGCAATCGAAACAACGTCACCATATGTTTTTCGGTATAAATCGATGAGTATTTGTACGGCTTTTCCTTTGTCTCTGTCGCCGAGCATGTGATAGAACCTACCTTGAGTGTGCCTGAAGCCTTTTGCAGTGATTGCCTTCAGGAGCCTCTGTGCTTGCTCCGCATCCCCTTCGAAGACGAACGGTTCGTCAAAATCTCTTTCCTTTGCCATGACCGCCTCGTCGATACTGATCCCGGTGCGCTTCGCAACTTCTTCAGCGGTCATATCCCCAAATCCTCTTACTCCGAAGCCTTCGGCCTGAAGCTCACGGACTGCTTTCCTGAGGTCTGCATACGAGGCGCCGAGGGTGATGATGAGATAACCATCTTCTGTCCGAATTCTGAATTCTAAATTCTGAATGCCGGACTTGAAATAGCTTTTCGGAATAAATATTCCTCCGCCATTTTCCGAGATGAAGGGATGATCGTTCTGGATTTTTTCCCTGTAGCGCTCTATCTCGCTTCTCGTCTTGCTCGAACAGAGGACGAGCGGAATATCTTTATCTCTCAGCTCCTGAAGCGCGGGCATGGCGGCCTCAAACGAGTACGTCCGATAATCCAGCAGAGTACCGTCCAAATCTGTGAAGATGACCCATTTCTTCATTCGATTACCACGATCTGAATATCCATCACGTTTGTACCCGTCGGTCCCGTGACAAGGAGTTCGTCGATTTTCTTGAAAAAAGTGTATGAGTCGTTGTTTTCCAAATACTCTGTGGGGTC
>JBFLXP010000289.1:0-4194 GCA_040757315.1 Nitrospirota bacterium | reverse complement strand
AACGCGGCCCTCGTCGCCATGGCAGAGGCATTGCAGAAGAACGCGAAGAAGCTCGTGGATGGGAACAGGAAAGACATAAAATTTGCCAGAGGAAAAGGTTTGTCCAAGGCGATGATAGACAGGCTGACTCTCACGGGCAGGCGCATCGACGAAATGGCGCAGGGTCTGTGCGAGGTCGCGGCTCTTCCCGATCCTGCCGGCGAGATCGTAAGAATGTGGCGGAGGCCCAACGGAATGACCGTGGGAAAAATGAGGGTCCCGATCGGAGTCATCGGTATCATCTATGAATCAAGGCCGAATGTGACGGCGGATGCGGCAGGCCTGTGCCTGAAGGCCGGGAATGCAGTAATTCTGAGAGGCGGGTCCGAGGCGATCAACTCGAACAGGGCGATCGTGAGCGTTTTGCGCGGGGCGGCTAAAAAGAGCGGTCTGCACGAGGGCGCTGTAACGTTCATCGACATACCTGAAAGGGAAGCGATCATGGAGATGCTTAAGCTCGAAGGGATCGTCGACTTGATTATCCCGCGAGGGGGGGAATCTCTCATCAGGGCTGTGACTGAAAACTCCAGAATCCCTGTGCTGAAGCACTATAAGGGTGTCTGTCACATCTTCGTCGACCGGGATGCGGATTTGATCATGGCGGAAGAAATTTGCTTCAATGCCAAAGTGCAGAGACCCGGTACATGCAACGCTATGGAGACGATGCTCGTGGATGAGACGATCGCCGAAGGCTTTCTGCCGGTGATGTTGAAAAGGTTCGAGAAGGCAGGGGTAGAGTTAAAGGGTTGTCCGAGGACGATTGAAATATATCCTGACATAACAGAGGTCAAAGAAGAGGACTATTACAGGGAGTATCTCGACCTCGTCCTGAACGTGAAAGTAGTGAAAGATATGGACGACGCTATGGACCACATAGCGAAATACGGTTCCGCACATTCAGATTCCATAGTCACCATGAATTACGACAAAGTTATGAGGTTTCTGCGCGAGGTCGACTCGTCGGCTGTCTTCGTGAATGCCTCCACGAGACTCAACGACGGATTCCAGTTCGGCCTCGGGGCGGAGATCGGAATATCCACGGACAAGATTCATGCGAGAGGGCCGATGGGACTCGAAGAGCTGACATGCACGAAGTATATCGTCCTTGGTGACGGCCAGTTGAGGGAGTAAGGCATAAAGACTAAAATCGGAATCTTTGGCGGGACTTTCAACCCGGTTCATTATGGGCACCTGAGATGCGCGGAGGAAGTTCGGGAACGGCTCAATCTTGATCTGATCCTCTTTGTTCCGGCCAAAAACCCGCCTCTGAAGGCAAAAGACATAGCTCCCCCGGAGCAAAGATATGAGATGTTGAAGTTGGCCCTGCGCGGCAACAAGCACTTGCGGATTTCGGATATCGAATACTGTCTGACCGGGAGATCGTACACGGTGCGGACGATCGAAACCCTGCAGGGCCTGTACCCCGACGCAGAGTATTACTTCGTTCTCGGAATCGATGCCTTCCTCGACATCCCGAACTGGTGGCACCCCGAAAGGCTTATCGCCTTCAGCAATTTTGTGATCACATCCAGGCCCGGCTATCGTTTCTCGGCGTTGAAGGAATCACCCTATCTTAGGCCCGGCATCCGGGTTCTGGCGAAGATGGACCGAAGAGAACGTCCGTTCTTCAGGACAAAACTCGTGAGCGGTCGGAAAGCGGTCCTTCTGCACCTCATACCGGTGGGCATCTCCTCCACCGAGATAAGACGTCTTGTCCGAAATGGTAAAAGCGTAAAATACTTGTTGCCTCCGAAGGTCGAATCATTTATAATTTCAAATAAGCTTTACACAGGAAGATGAATCGGGAATCGACGGTAAGCCGTCACCCTTTATTGCGCTGACGGAAGGGAGGGAAGACCTTAGAAAGTAGAGAAAAAGCCATCAGGGCGGCCAGGGCGGCCCTTGAGAAGAAGGCCAAAGATGTCGTAATCCTCGATTTAAAAGACCTGACCACCATAGCTGACTATTTTGTCATCTGTTCGGGAGAGAGCACCACTCAGGTTAAAGCAATCTTCGAGAATATTGAGGAATCCTTTGACGGTTTGCGTCTCAAACCCCTGAGCGTCGAGGGGGCAAAGAACAGCCGCTGGGTTCTCATGGACTACGGCGACGTGATAATTCACGTGTTCGAGGAGGAGACGCGGGAGTTTTACGAACTCGAAAAGCTCTGGATCGACGCCGAAAGGATACCGCTCGAAGAGTATTCAATTCATGAGTAAGCTAGCAGTATTTATATTTATCCTCTTTCTTGCAGCACTCGCCCTTTTTGCAATCTACAACCAGGAAGCCACGACCGTAAAAATCCCCTTCGGCAGCGTGTACCAGACGCCGACCATCGCTCTTATCCTGATGTCGATTGCCGTCGGCAGCCTTGGAATGCTTCTCATGTTCATCATAAGGGACACGAAGCGGTACGTGGACGGTTGGCAATATCAAAAGAAACAAAGGAGAGACGCGAAGGTTCAGGATCTATATTCGAAAGCTTTGAACTATCTGTTCGCCCATCATAACCAGACGGAAGCCAAGGAGATACTGCAGGAAGTATTAAAAGAAGATCCCGATCATTTGAATAGTCTGCTCCAGCTTGGAGACATCGCGCTCGCCGAGGAAGATTATCAGAAAGCCCGGGAGTATTATCAGAAGGCGAGGGATCTTAACCCACGCAACATCGAGGTGCTTTTTTCCCTCGAACGTCTTATGGAAAAGACGGGCAGGTGGGATGATGCCCTTAAATATGTTGAGGAGGTTCTTGATCTCGATGACAAGAACCTGACCGCTCTATACAAAAAAAGGGATGTCCTCGAAAAACAGGAGAGGTGGGACGATCTGGTATACGTTCAGAAGACGTTGCTCAAGAACGAGCATACCGAGAAGGACAAACTTCGTGAGAGAAGGAATCTCGTGGGGTACAAATACGAGTATGGCAGATACAGTCTTGAGAATGGGGATCTCGAAAAGGCAAAAAAAGCCTTCAGGACGGTGATGCGGCTGGAAAAGGATTTTGTTCCGGCGATGCTCGGTCTTGCGGAGGTTCTGCTCCGCGAAGGAGAGACCGAGGAGGCGATTAATCATCTCGAAAAAAGTTACGAACAGACTTCATCCGCGATCATCCTCTTCAGGCTCGAAGACCTCCTGATCAGTGTGGGAGAGCCGCTGCGGCTCATTCGAATCTACAAGAACAACATTCTGAAAGACCCTCGGAACCCTGCTCTGAAGTTCCTTTTGGGAAGGCTCTTTTACCGGCTCGAAATGATAGACGACGCTTTTGAAACCCTCACATCTCTCGAAACAGGAGGCGTCGCCGATCCCGAGATGCACCAGCTTATGGGCAACCTCTACCTGAAGAGGAATCAGACGGACAAGGCCGTATATGAATTCAAGAAAGCCCTGGAATCTCACAAATGCGCTTTCAGCATGACATATACCTGCAAGGTTTGCGGGACGGCGTCTTCCGAGTGGTCGGGGAGGTGCCCGAACTGCAGGGAGTGGAGCACCTTCCAATTGGGCCTCGCCGCCACTTAAGCGGAGTATTTGTGGACCGGTGGCGAGAAGAGCGGATGCAGCATCATCGCTCATTCTCGGCCCCCATAGGAATCGGGACCTCCGAGGTATCCCGATAAGAATCGGGATAAAGCCGCTCCTATGCTGCATCCGCTCTTCTCTGTGAAATATTCATTATTATCTCACTCTTACGCACCTTTTTCGTACAGAATCGCGAAACGTCTTTTTTGCTATAATAGCCTTCAAGCTTCTTGCTCGTTCAGTGAGCTTTTGGGAGGGATTTTCATTGGAAGAAAGATATAATCCTCAGTCTGTTGAACTGAAATGGCAGATGTACTGGTCCGAGCGTGGGCTCCACAGAACCGGGTTGGACCCTTCAAAAGACAACTTTTACTGCCTCGAGATGTTCCCATATCCGTCGGGCGAAATCCATATGGGACATGTGCGGAATTATTCCATCGGCGATGTCATAGCCCGGTACAAGAAAATGTGCGGGTACAATGTGCTTCATCCCATGGGATGGGACGCCTTCGGTCTTCCGGCGGAGAATGCCGCAATCAAGCATGGAGTTCATCCATCGGAATGGACATACAGGAATATCGACAAGATGAAGAAACAGCTCGACCGCATGGGGCTGAGCTATGACTGGGAAAG
>JBFLXP010000288.1:0-4210 GCA_040757315.1 Nitrospirota bacterium | reverse complement strand
GAAAGCAGGCGAGGAGATGTCAGAAATCTCTCAGACCGTCGATGATGATACAGAAGATCTCGTAACTCCCCTCTATGGGGGTGGGACACTCATCTTTGATGAATACGGGAGACTTAAATATCACATCCATAATGATGTCTTTGGGTCGCGGCAGTCAAAGCGTCTCGAGTATCTCTATCAGGCAGGGCTTCTCAGTGTGGGCAGACTGGGTGCAAGGCTCTCAGCTGCTCGCCTGTCGGCTGTCCATCGCCTTCGCGCTCTGGACGCTCGACGATTTCCTCAGGAAGGGTGGTAAGTTATGGCTAAGAAACCGACATCAGTCGAAATCCGCTCCTACCAGGTAGGATTCGGAGACTGCTTTTTGTTATCTTTTATCTATGACAAGAACGACAAACGTCACGTCTTGATCGACTTCGGAACGGGTGAGCTCCCAAAGCGTGGTAAACCACGAAAACCGGCAAAACCCTCCGAGCATATGCCTAAGGTAGCTGAGCAGATCCACAAAGACTCTGGCGGTAAACTTATTGCAGTTATAGCGACACACCGACACTCCGATCACATTAGCGGCTTTGGTACTGACAATAAAACAGGGAAATCTGGTAAGATCATTGCCGGTCTGAAGCCTAAGGTGGTAATCCAGCCCTGGACCGAGGATCCGAAAGCCGCCAAAGATGCCACTCATGCGACAAAGGACTCGCAGCGTTCCGCAAAGGGATTTATAGCCGGGTTAGCCGCTATGCATTCTATTGCGGAAGCGGTGCTTGCCCTTACTGAAAAGCCACCTATTTGGATGGGGGCTGCGCTCGTTAAAGAGCTGAGGTTTCTCGGGATGGACAACATCAGGAACCTGTCGGCAATAAAAAATTTGATCGCGATGGGAGAGGTTCCCGGGGCCAAGGCAGTGTGGGCACGACATGGCTCAAACGCGGGTCTTGGACGACTTCTCCCCGGGGTCAAGGTGCACGTTCTTGGGCCGCCCAGTTTAGTGCAGAGCCAGAAGATTCGCAAACAGCGCTCCAGGGACGCAGACCAATTCTGGCACCTCTTAGCGGGGCCGCTTGCGCTCAGAGATCAAGCCCCACTGGCCTGGGGTCTTGGACAACCCGGTAGGGCTGGACGAGTCAGGCCTACTCCTCCTGAGGGACGCTGGTTCAGGGACAGACTTCAACGTATGCGCGGAGAGCAGTTGTTAGAGATTGTACGGTCCCTCGATGCACAGATGAACAACACCAGCCTGATCCTGCTTTTTGAGGTTGGGGGAAAGAAGCTGCTTTTTCCAGGAGATGCGCAGATCGAGAACTGGAGTTATGCCATTAAAGATGCGTCAGACCGCCAAACTACACGCAAGCTTTTAGCGGATGTTGATGTATATAAGGTAGGTCACCACGGCAGCCTCAATGCGACGCCAAAGAAACTGCTATGGGAGCGTTTTACCAAGCGAGGTTCTACTAAGGGGAATCGCCTTACAACTGTACTCTCTACAATGCCAGGAAAGCATGGTTCATCCGGGAAGAAAACAGAGGTGCCACGACGAACATTGTTAGATGCACTGGACAAGGAATCTGATCTGTTAAATACTGACGATCTAAAGTTCGGTGCCGAGCCGGAGATGTGTCAAGTGATAAAGCTCCACCTTTAAAAAGACTCGGGGTCGCGTCTTTCATTTTATTGAGGGAATCATGTATCTGCTGTAGATATCATTTGACTCTGAAATTATATTTCTATTATATTAAGCGAATTTTCTGAATCCATTTCACGCAAGCTTTAATCCTATTACCACAAGACGGCCTGACTTGAGAAAATGAAATACTTTGCGAAGGCGCATAATGTCGGGCAGTATATATGCGGGCTTTGTCTTAAGGCGTGTCAGCCTTAATTAATGATCGGGAAACCGGTTGTTCCTCAAGTTGCTCGGCAAGGGGATGAAATGCCGATAAAGGAAGAAAGGATGGTTCATTAGAATAACGGGTTTGTCCGCTGGCGGCCCTGCAGTGCCGCTCCTGGTCGTTTGTTCATGCCTGGCCCGGAAGTTATTTCTCCAGTACGTCTTTCAGAGTTCGAAGGTCCTGTTCCACCAACCTGGCATCTTCAGCATACTGTTCCTCCGTCATACCGGACAAACGAAACAGCGTGAAAACCATCTCGCTGCCCGAACCGTTAGGCATAACGCGCATTGGGACGTAGGCTTCAACCCCCGGGACAGGACTTATATAGTGGTCAAGTATGCCGAACTGGTTTTTCTCTGCAAGTCTGATCTTCACCTTTCCCTGCGGTGTCTCTGCAATCCATTCACCATCCGATTTCTTTATCGACTTACAGAATGTAGCTGCCCATACAGGCATGTTCTCAAGATTTGAGACAAAGTCATAGACCCTGTCAGGATGGCAGTTGATGGATATGCTCAGGGTTCTTGACATGGCGGTCATTGCGATTCGGCTTCTCCTTGCCACTATGTAATTAATATCCCGGCTTAATCTGTTGAGTTTAATTATATCAGATTCACAAACAGGCATTTGATTTCTTCCTTCCTCAAGTTGGTACATATATTTACAAAACGAAAAGTCTTCCAAAAGGAGATGCTTTGGCCGGAGGATTTTAATTGAGCAGAACTCCTATCGAGATTGAACTCGATAATCACGATGAAGAGGCCCTTATGGTCGTTGACATTGATCCGGCAATGGCGAGGAACAAGTCATTGAATGCGTATAATGATCTGATAAAGGCCCGAAGGCCGGACCAGTACGGGCCGATTTATTAATAAACAAACGGTCTCCCGTTTTTATCTCACGCTCCTGAATACATCAGACTCGCAATACCAGGAGCCACCATCCCGTGATTTTCTCATGAAATACCTTCGGGTGCCTGCCTCTTGGGATGCCGGTCTGGAACCGGACAAGTCTGATAACCCCGCATTTCGTTGACAAGCAGAGCTTTTAGTGGTATTTAATATATATAAAAACATGTCCGACAAAGCCAAATCTTTCGTGAGAAAGTGACGGAAAGCGGCGGGTCTTTAGAAGTAAGATGGCCGAGCTGCCGAAGATTTAATCGACGGTATGCCCGGTTTTTTTTATTTCATGAAGGAGGTGAGCGGAATTGCAATATATATCAATATGCAATCCAAAGAGCAAGGCCCCGAGAAAGGTCAGAGCGGAAGATATGCCGGAATGGATCAAGGTCAGCAAAGATGTGCTCCTGCACAGCAAGTGCAGGGCGATCAAATGCTACGAAATGAAGTCCGGCTCTTCGAAAAAACTGATGATCATGATCGATACAGATGAACCGGAGGCGCTGAAACTGCTCAGCCGCGATTTTGGGAATAATTGGAAACTGGAAACTTATCCCCTGCACTATGTGGAGGAACCGATGGAGGAAGACCATTCGATCGTTGCGGGGTGAGATGTTATGCAAGTAGAATATGTTTTTTGTGTGGTAAGAAAGTAATTCGTTACAACGTTATTCCATAACATTATTATGGCAACTGAAGATCCATAATGCTGCCGGACACAGCGGTCTGCTTCAGCACATTCATCGGTCCGCCTGCTCTGATAAGATTTATCTCGTGATCATCTCTTGCCAGCAGCGCTCCGGCAAACCCAAGGGCGTTGACGGATATGGTCCCGAAAAACTCGCAGCTTCGTTTCACCAGCAGCATCCAGTCGCGGGTGAATAAAAGGTTGTAAGGGCCGTCCTGCTTTTCATCCGATAGTTGAGACATCCTGTTCAGGCCAGTTCTTTCAAGCATCACCCGATAAAGTCGATAGGTGACCCTTGCCGCTTCTATTGGGGTTTGGGCCAGTGAGCGGTCCAGTAGCGCGATGGAATGCAAAAAAGACAGATCAGGAGAATATCGCAAAGGACCATACGGTCGTGACCGCCCGATCAGGGGTTCGACAGGTACACTGCCCCGGTCTCCCATGGGCAGAGGGACCATCTGGAGGTGTTTATGCGGCTGGCTGGCCCCGGCCACTACACCGCCATTATAAAAAGCCAGTCCTTCAAATTCGGACATGCACATCCAGATCGCTTCAAAGTCCCGAAGGGTAAGCAGCATCTCCTGGTCTTCAAAGTAACTGGTGACAATGAGCAGGTGATGGTCGATGACATTGAACTTGTTAAGGAGGCACAAGTGTGTGGGAAATATCTCTGAGACAAACATGTCTTTTTCATAAGGCAGAAAGGGATTGGGTTTCTTCCCTCCCGCCGCGGC
>JBFLXP010000287.1:0-4211 GCA_040757315.1 Nitrospirota bacterium | reverse complement strand
GATGGCCCGACATACAAACAAGAAAAGAGGGGAAAGACCGAATTCCACATTAAAAGTGAACTTGAAAAACATGGCTTCAAGGCTCAGATTGGTCCTGAGGGTGCTATTCCAGAGGGTACAGACATCATCATCAGATATGGTGATAAATAGAAATGGGACCTGGCATGGTATCTTACGTACCTCAAGATCGCATTCATCGATCCTAAGACAGGTGAGGAGTTGGCTTCTGGCGAGTTCAATAACAGTCCCGTCCATAGTTTCCGGACTCCGGGCAGAGAGGTTCCAAAGATTATTGACTCCATTTTGCAGAAAACCTTCTAATGTGTCGTTCGAGCCGGACGAGCAACTCTGCGCTACACATTCCCCTGATATTCCTCATATCTTTGGTGTCCAAAAAAATGTTTGCTCGTAGGTGTTCTTCGCACCGGATGGTGACTTATCACGGTGCGACTTTGCTGAACTATTGATTCCTGCATAACTAATGACCTATGTAATTGTCTTCATCTGTCACTCCCGCTTGTCGGGAGTCCTTCTGGAGAAAGATTCCGGATATGCCGGAATGACAAACGGACGACATTACTTTTCACCTTTCAATTGGTTGTCGCCGCCCACACACTGCTTTGAGTCCCGGTTGGCCTCGGATAAGGCACTGAAAAGGATGGGGTTCCTATCCTGCCGACCTTACAGGACAAACTCCAGATAGTTCTCCGTGGTTATCACTGAATATTCAGCATTGCTGTATGTTTTAGCCCAGTCTTTAGGGATTTTCGCTTTTGGTTTCTCCGACCATTTGAATTCATATCCAAAAAGTCTGCCCTCGCGCTCTTCAATCATATCTATTTCCTGCCCATCGTAGGTGCGCCAGAAATACGTCGACCCGTATATATTCTGATAAGCGCACTTCTTTATTCTTTCAACTGCGATGAAATTTTCCCACAGAATGCCGATATCGTTCCTGCTGGCAAGCGGATTAAATTGGGAAACAACCGCATTTCTGATTCCGTTATCCAGAAAATAGTATTTAGCCTTGCTCACAATTTCTTTTCTCAGGTTTCTGCTGAAGCCGCCGACCCGTCTTATTATAAATGCTTTCTCAAAGATATCAAGATAGCGGCCTACGGTTTTGACATCAAGCTTTATCTGGGAAGCGAGTTCGTTGAGAGATACCTGACTTCCCACCTGGAAGGCCAAGAGCTTCAGTAAATCAAGCAATACCTTTGAACCCTTTATCCTTTCCAAGGCAAGCACATCTTTCAGCAGATAGGAATTCACTATTTCTTCCAGGGCGGAAATTCTTTCTCTGAGAGTTTGTGCGGTAATTATTTCGGGATAAGAACCGAAGATCAGGAAATCTTCCAGTTTCTCCCGCAATTCATGACGATTGTGGATCGATAACAGTTCCTGCTGCGCTATTGGATAAAGAGCGATGGTCGTCTTCCTGCCGGTCAACGGCTCACCCGTTGCTCCCGCCAGATCAAATGACGATGAGCCGGTTGCAATCACCTGAATATTGGGTATCTGGTCAACGATAATCTTAAACCCCATGCCGACATTCGGAATCTGCTGGGCCTCATCGATAGCTATGAGGTCATAGCCGGCAGCATATTCGAGGATCGAGGAAAAATCCTGAGAACTCAAAATATTTTGGGTTCTTACGTTGTCACCGGAGTCAAGTTTGAACTTTAGTGGAGTATGTGCTAAAAAATCCTCCAGGAGGGTTGTCTTTCCAACCCGTCTCGGCCCGTATATTATTAGAACTTTGTTGGGTCTTACAAGCTGCCCAAGTTGGTAGGTTCGTTTTATCATTATTGACATTGTAAAGCAAATTCCACAGATTTGTCAAAATTCATGGAATATGAATCCATAAATTAATGGAAATTTGTGGATTTATACTTGCAGGGATGATGATAGAGGCTGGTAACCCCCTTCACCCCCCTTAGTTTAAGGGGGGGACTGAAGGGTTAAGGATTCCCATCCCCTTGCCGGGATGATAGGCGTTCTTGATCGCGTTCTGAACGAAATCTTTGGCTTTTCGCGCTGCATCCAGGGGATCGTGACCGAGGGCAAGGAGTGCGGCGATTGCTGATGAGAAGACGCAGCCTGTACCGTGGTATTCACCTTCTATCTTTTCTGATTCTATTTCGTGAAAAGCGCCGTCGTAGTAAAGATCTATCGCTCTATCATGAAGGTGACCTCCCGTTATCACCACAACTTCAGGCCCGGCATTTTTCAACACCTCCGCCGCATCTCTCATGCCGTGCCGGTCTTCAATGGGTCTGCCGGAAAGAACATGGGCTTCGTATACATTGGGTGTGACAACTTTCGAAAGAGAGAAAAGTCTTTCTTTAGCAGCATCCAGGGTGCCGTCCTCGACGAGGCTTGTTCCGGACGAGGAAACGGTCACCGGATCGACTACGACGTTTTGCAGTGAATATTTCTTAATATAATCAGCAACTATTTCAACAGCATGAACTGAATAGAGCATGCCGATCTTAACGGCATCAGGTTTTATATCAGAAAGAAGCGTGTCAAGTTGCGCCCCGATGTTCTCTCCATCAACAGGCAAGATCGAGTTCACTCCTACGGTGTTCTGAGCCGTAATTGCTGCGACGACCGAGAGGCCGTGGAGGCCGAATGCCTTGAATACTTTCAGATCGGCCTGAAGACCTGCGCCGCCTGTAGGATCGGAACCTGCTATGGTAAGGGCTGTTTTCAAAAGGTCTTTCATCACATCTGCCCTTCAGACATAACCCCACCTTCACCTCCCCTTAATCCGTCTTGAGTACTGACGGAAAGGGGAGGAGGGGAGGGGTTATTGCTTCTTCTTCAATGCCCGTTCCACTGTCCGTATGGCACAGAACTCCCCGCACATACTGCAAACATCTTGCTCAGACGGAGGAATTTCAGCGCGCCATTTTTTCACCCGTTCCGGATCGAAGCTCAAGGCCGCTTGCCCTTCCCAGTCCAGTTTTTTACGGCAGTGGGCCATTTTTCTGTCGCGCTCGATCGCTCCCGGGATTCCTTTCGCAATATCCGCAGCGTGAGCGGCAATTTTGGATGCGATAAGGCCCTCCTTAACGTCTTCGAGGTTCGGCAGCTTTATGTGTTCCGCCGGAGTAACATAGCAGAGGAAATCGGCGCCTGCAGCTCCGGCGATTGCGCCCCCGATAGCGGCAGCGATGTGGTCGTACCCCATCGCGATATCCGTTACAAGGGGGCCGAGAACGTAGAACGGGGCGCCCTTGCAGATTTCCTTCTGCAGTTTGATGTTCAACTCCACCTGATTGAGAGGAACGTGTCCCGGACCTTCGATTATCGTCTGCACTCCATACTCCAAGGCTCTGTCTCGCAATTCGCCGATCGTCAGCAGTTCTTCGATCTGGCTCCTGTCCGTGGCGTCATCCAGACAACCCGGACGGAGACCGTCGCCGAGACTTAAGGTGAGGTCGTACTTCGCGGCCAGTTCCAATAACCGGTCGTAGTTTTCATACAAAGGGTTCTCACGGTCGTTATAAATCATCCACTCAAGAAGGAAAGCGCCGCCGCGACTGACGATATCCAGCATTCTTCCCTCGTCTCTCAGCCGTTCAACGGCCCTCCTCGTCACGCCGCAATGAACGGTAACGAAATCGACTCCCTCTTCGGCCTGATCCTCGATAACGCGGAAGAGATCGTCAGCCGTCATCTTCGCGATACGCCCGTATTTTTCAGCCGCAAGAATTGCCGCTTCATAGATCGGAACCGTGCCGATGCATAGAGGAGATTTTCCGAGGAGCAACCTTCTCATGTCTTTGATCGGCCCGCCTGTGGACAGATCCATAACCGCATCGGCGCCGTACCGCACGAGCAGGGCGAGCTTCTTCATTTCTTCATCAAAAGATATTCTGTCTTTCGACGTTCCTATATTCGCGTTAACTTTCGTTTTCAGTCCCCTGCCTATGGCAAGAGGCTTGATAGGGTGTTTTCTATTCACCGGCATGACAGAGACGCCGGACGCGATGTCGGACGCAAGCCTTTCGGCAGCGATGCCTTCCGCCGCTGCCGCTTCCCTTATCTCTTCTGTAATATTACCTTTCTTTGTTATCTCTATCCTTGTCATTCCAACAACCTCACTAAATCTTTTGTCGTCTTCTGAACATCCTTTGTTCTGAGTATTCCCGATATCAGAGCGATGCCATCCGCCCCGGCAGTCATGACTTCTCCGACCCTTT
>JBFLXP010000286.1:0-4223 GCA_040757315.1 Nitrospirota bacterium | reverse complement strand
CACGGCGTCAAGACGCAGCGCGTCGATATGGTAATTGCCGAACCAGTGCATGGCATTTTCGATGAAGTAGTTCCTCACTTCATTGCTGTGCGCGTCGTCATAATTTATCGCCTCACCCCACGGCGTCCTGTATTTTGACGTGAAGTACGGACCGTAGTCCCAGAGATAGTTGCCTTCAGGACCGAGGTGGTTGTATACAACATCAAGGATGACGGCAATACCGATTTTATGGCATTCATTGACAAGACGCTTAAGCCCGTCCGGGCCCCCATATGAGTGCTGCACAGCAAAGGGATAAGTGCCGTCGTATCCCCAGTTTCTCTCTCCGGGGAACTGTGCCACAGGCATGATCTCGATCGCGTTCACCCCAAGCTCGCGAAGCTCGCCGAGCCGCGGCAAGATCGCATCGAAGGTCCCCTCAGGAGTAAACGTGCCGACGTGAAGTTCATACATAATCATTTCATGAAGAGGTACACCCATCCACGCAGCATCGTCCCATCTGAAAGATCCATGGTCAGTTACCTGGGAAGGCCCGTGAACCCCCTGTGGCTGTGATGAAGAGGCGGGATCAGGCCGTTCACGCTCTCCATTCAGCTTATAATAATAAAGTGTGCCCGGCAGCACACCGTCAATCACCGTTGTCCAGTAACCGGCATCGTCCTTTTCCATGGGAAAAAGGACGTCATCCGGCGAGACGATCTTCAGCTCCATTGTGTTTGCAGACGGCGCCCAGACAGCAAACGCGCACTTCCCATCGCCGGAGTAGAAGGCACCTATTCTCATGCGCCGCTCCTCATAAATTTGCTGAACATAATGCAGATTGGAAACAGAGCCGGAGATGTAGAATGAACAATAACTCTTTTTCTGCCGTCATCAATGATGTCACCTGTATATGCAGTAAATTTTATCATGTTATTTCCAACTTGCATAATCGCTACAGGGATATGCAAACGATGGGCTTTTACTTAAGAAATAGAAGCAAGAGCGAATTGTAATGTACTTCTGGTATAGCATGATGAGCCCGTATTGTCAAATTAAAAGCAGACTCTGTCGGCGGTTTTTTTGAAATACGTGCTGTTAACAGGGCAAGTAATTACGTATGAAGGAGCAGAAACCAAATGCCGCGATATATTTGCTCGCGTATCATGCTCACCGAAAAGCAGAGGATGTTTTAAGCTGATTAAATTCCAAGGTAAATGCGAACTTGAAGTTTCAACTGGGAGTCATCTAAAGTCTCGCAGTAAAAAATATTGCGAGTACCTCTGGTCATTTTACATCTAACGTCTTGTGCAACAGACTGCCAAAAGCTGCACTGCTGCGCTATGCAGCTTTCGGCAGTCCAAGTTGACGCGATTGTTATGCCATGGGTTTAATTGCCTCAATTGTAGCTGATACAACGTAATCGACTATTTTACTGCCTGGTACCCACTTGCGGATGAGAGCGCGGCTTTCATCCTTGGGCGAAATACGGATATTCCCAAACCCCGCATTAGACAGATAGGATTCGATGTCCGGAAGCGAACTGGCGCCCGCCATGCAGCCGGTGTGAAGGAACAGGTCGTTTTGCAGCTCTTCCGGCAGCGCCGCGGTAAGAACAATATCGGAAAAAGCTATACGACCGCCGGGTTTCAAGACACGATATGCCTCCGAGTAAACCTTCCACTTCTCCGGCGACAGGTTTATCACGCAATTCGAGATAATAACATCCACTTTGTTGTCCGCCACCGGAAGGTTCTCGATTTCACCAAGGCGAAACTCGACATTTCTCCTGCCAGCTTTTTCAGCATTTGACCTGGCCCTGGAGATCATTTCGGGGGTCATGTCCACCCCGATCACGAACCCCTTGTCGCCAGTGGCATTTGCTGCCAGAAAACAGTCTATCCCTGCGCCGCTCCCAAGATCGAGAACGGTTTCTCCCTGTTTAATTGAGGCAATGGCTTGAGGATTACCGCAGCCAAGGCCGAGGTTCGCCCCTTCCGGCAGCGAGGCCAAATCATCTGATGAGTACCCAAGTGCCTTTGATGCCGCATCCGGTGAAGGCGCCGGGCCGCTGCAGCACACCCCTTGTGTGCTGCTGCTATCACTTGATGGTGCTGCACCGCAGCCACAACCGCTTTCGCCTGCCGCCTTTGCGTCGGCTTCTGCGACGCAGCAGGCATCAGTTTCCTTTGGGGCAGGACCTCCGCAGCATCCCCCTGCTGTTTTACCGTAGTGGTTACGTACCGCATTGCGGATTTCGTCATTGTTAAGATTTTTCATATGCGTCTCCTTTCATGATTCGAACCGAAACAGAACTATTTCTGCTTCCTACACAGGTAGACGGAGACATCACGAAAAGGACGCAAAGTCAGAGAAAATATTTAACAGAGCTTGCAATCGCCATCTTTCTTGTCGTAACCGACTATGTTATTCTTCGCGTTAATTTCTATTTTGCAGCAGTCGTGAAGCATGGCTTTCAACAGCGCTCTTCCACGCTGCACTCTCGACTTTGCCCCGGAAAGGGAGATGTTCTCTTTTTCCGCTATCTCTTTTAGAGTCATCCCTTCGATCTTGGAGAGCTGGACCGCGCGGCGGTATCTTTCCGGTAACTGCTGAATCATCGGGGTAAGACACGACGATAACTCCCGCCTGTTAGTTTCCTCCCTGTCGGCTTTAGGTTGTGCAAGCCCCTCAGGCAGCTCCTCCATCGGCCTGCGGGAACGATAAAAATCAATAATGGCGTTCCTTGTTATTTGATAAAGCCAGCTTTCAAGCCTGCTCCTGTTTTCAAGGGTGTCGATCCGCGAATGGACCCGAATAAAGATGTCCTGAAGAATATCTTCGGCTGCAACCTTATCGTTAATCCGCTTTCGTATGAAAGCGAGGAGATCGGAGTGATACTTGTTCCATATTTCTTCAATCGTATTCATACTATCTCATCCAGTAGTATACCCGGCAAGAAACCTCGCCGTATTGACATTGCGCACGGTCATCGACTGATAAAACTTATGACCAATGAGCTTGTTTAACCTGCTTTTGTTGTAATTTTTTCTATCGATATTCCAATAAATCGCACCCTTGACGTAACGAACGTCGATATATTCCTTATTGACCGGCATGGTGTCGAGTGTTTTTTTGGAATCAATCTCTTCGAATAAATACGCTACATCCGTCCGTTGTTCAGCGTCGTTTTGCCACTTCCCGGGAATGGCTTTTGCAATATCTTGCATTTCCTTCCGGGATTTGATGAGAGTCGGGATATCGAATTTAAACTCTTTCTTCAAGGCCACCTCAATCTCCCGACGGATTTCCGATGCCATCTTGTCCGAATAAAAAATGACATTCCCTGAATTGATATATGTCGACACGTCAGCATACCCTGACCGCTCAAAAAGCGCTTCGAGTTTTTTCATGTCCACACGCCGATTTTTCCCGGCATTAATCCCTCGAAGAAGAGCGATATATGCTGTCATTGTCTTTTCACCTATACTTCCTGTTTCTTTGTCATATTTATTTCCTATAACTTCCTTTACCCGGAACTCCACAATTTTCTTAATTGTATCGTACGGTATTGTTTTGTCCAATGGAAACTGAACCGAACCTTTCGCCTGCTTGTATGACGACAATTCTTTCTTAAACACTTTGATGGCCGACGGAGTTGGATAAAATCCTATATGTTTTTTAAACGCCGCGAAATGCACCAGGTTGCCGTTGAGCTTGAACGTCGGGATGCCGTAACAAATCGTCTCGTCGGCATCCGGCGCCGCCCCACTAATTACTTCCCTGATTTTTTGCTAGATCTCCCGCGTTTCCTCTGGGAACCGGGCAATGTACTTGTCAATCTGATTTGTTTCCCCGGACTTTTTCTTTGCCATATTTATCCTTTTAACGCCTGTGTCACAAAACCGTTATCTTCTTCTTTCTTCTCGGTCTGATCATTCACCATGAAACCGGGACACCCCGTTCCTCGTTGTAATAAGCTACATAATCCGGTTTGCTCAAATCAACCCAAAGACAACGATGAACCGCAGATCCCCCAGGCATATTGAACACCTTTTTCAAAACATTGTAACAACGATTCAGGCAGGATGATCGTATTAACGATGAGAAGCCTCGGCATGAAGCTTCAAGCCGAGTGCATCCATAACCTTGAGAATGGTGTCGAAACCCGGACTGCGTTCTCCAGAGAGAGCTTTATAAAGACTCTCACGGGACAAACCGGCATCGCGTGCAACCTGCGACAT
>JBFLXP010000285.1:0-4248 GCA_040757315.1 Nitrospirota bacterium | reverse complement strand
AATCGGCTTCTTTCCAGAAGTCGGCTTAAAGGAAGGGATAAAATGGACGGCAGACTGGTACCGAATTCACAGGTGGCTGTGAGAAAATCCGCTGACATATTCGAAAAATGCTCCAAGTTTCAGAAGGCAAAGACGCTCATGTCATACGGACTGTATCCGTATTTCAGAATCATAGAGAGCGCGCAGGACCCCGAAATTTTCATGAACGGCAGGCGGATGATCATGGTGGGCTCAAACAATTATCTGGGACTTACAAACCATCCAAAGGTTAAAGAAGCTGCTATCGAAGCGATAAAGAAATATGGGACGGGATGCGCCGGCTCGCGTTTTCTGAACGGAACCCTGGATATCCATGTCCGGCTGGAAGAAAGGCTGGCCGGTTTCATGCGCAAGGAAGCGGCCCTCATCTTTTCGACCGGATTTCAGGTCAATCTCGGAGTCATCTCGGCTCTCGTCGGAAAGGACGACATCGTTATCATAGACAAGATGGACCATGCGAGCATCATCGACGGATGCAGACTCTCCTTCGGCGAGATCAGGAAATACAGGCATAACGATATGACGGACCTTGAGCGAGTCCTGAAAGAATACGAAGACAAGGACAAGCTGGTCGTGATCGACGGCGTCTTCAGCATGGAGGGAGACATCGCCCATCTGCCTCAGATCATGGCTCTGACAAGGAAATACGGCGCCAGACTGATGGTCGACGATGCTCACGGCATCGGCGTGCTCGGGAAAACGGGCCGTGGTACGGCCGAGCACTTCGGACTCGAGGAGGAAGTGGATCTCATCATGGGGACTTACAGCAAATCCCTTGCATCCATCGGAGGGTTTATTTCGGGATCGGCAGACGTCGTTCACTATATCAAGCATTTTGCGCGGTCGCTTATATTCAGCGCCAGCCCTCCGCCCGCTTCCGTCGCGTCGGTGAGCGCCGCCCTCGACATAATCGAGGCGGAGCCCGAGAGACGGGAACAGCTTTGGAAGATTACGGAAAGGATGCTGACCGGATTCAAGAGTCTCGGGTTTCACACCGGCAACAGTCAAACGCCGATTATACCGGTGGTCGTCGGCGATGATGAAAAAGCTTTCAAAATGGCTATGATGCTTCAGGAGGAAGGAGTCTTCGCCAATGTTGCTGTAACGCCCGCGGTGCCGAATGGAATGGCGCTCATACGGACAAGCTACATGGCGACGCATACCGACGAGCATCTTGATATCGTCCTCACTGCGTTCGAAAAAGTTGGAAAAGACTTAGGCATTATCGGATGATCGAAATCGTTGAGGTTACGCGCCGGAGAGACCTCGACGATTTCATCTGCTTCCCATTCGCCCTTTACGCCGACGATCCGTATTATGTCCCTCCGCTGGTCAGAGAAGCAAAAAAACAGTTTTCAGATGGAAACCCTTTTTTTTTCCATGCAGAAGTCAGATATTTTCTTGCAAAAAAAAAGGGCAAGATTCAGGGTAGGATCGTATCGATAGTCAATCACGCTCATAACGAATTCCATCATGAAAGAACGGGTTTCTTCGGTTTTTTTGACTCTATCGACGACAGGGAGGTTGCCGGTGCGCTGATCGGCAGCGTCTGCGAGGACCTAAGAAAAAAAGAAATGGATACCGTGCGCGGGCCGATGAACTTTTCAACGAATGAGGAGTGCGGCATGCTCATCGACGGGTTTGACAGTTCTCCGATGCTCATGACCCCATACAACCCGCCCTATTACGTCCCTTTGCTTGAAAGCTGCGGTCTGAAGAAGGCGAAGGATCTCTATGCATATATTTATGATGTGCTTGAGAAACCGCCTGATAAGATTATTCGGGTTGCGGCGATTGCAGAGCGTAGCGGCATCACATTCAGACAGGTCGATATGAAACATTTCGGGCGCGAGATGATGATATTCAAGGAAGTCTACAATTCCGCATGGGAGAAGAACTGGGGTTTCGTTCCACTGACCGATGCCGAAACCGCTTTTCTTGCGGAGAACCTGAAGCCTGTCGTTGTTCCGGATTTGACGCTTATCGCGGAAAAAAACGGCGATCCTGTCGGTTTTCTCGGTCTGCTCCCCGATTTTAATTTTGTCCTCAAGCGGATGAAGGGAAAAATGAATCCGCTCAGCCTCGTCAAAGCGCTGTATTATTCGAAAAAAATCCCGAACGTCCGGCTCCTCCTTCTCGGCATAAAGGCTGATCACCGGAACAGGGGAGTCGAAGCCCTACTGTTCAGAGAGGGGTTCAAAGGGGTTCGGAAAGGCGGATATAAACGCGTGGAATTCTCCTGGATCCTCGAAGACAATATTCCGACGCAGCGCCTCGTCGAAATGATCGGCGGAAGGCTGAATAAGACTTACAGAATCTACGAGAAGCCTCTGACGTAACTGCCGGTCGAAAGTGAAACGAGTTTTTCTAAGCCCTTTTGGATTCGATCCCTACAACGACCTGTGCATCAAGGCCGTCGCAATCTTTTTCAGCGTAGCCCGACCCCACCACTGTCTACCACGAAAGATACCCTCAAAATTATTAAGAAGCCATATTAAACAGATTCCACATAATAATCCCCTGCCGCATGTTATATAGAACCTCTTTCCATATAACCGATCTATTCTAAACAAAATATATATTCCTGTCTTTGACATATCGTATTCATCCTTATATAATGCTTCAAAAGATAGAATAAGCATAAAAATAAATGTCTTTGAAAAGTGAAAAGAATAAATAAGATAAGAAACATCCCCAAAGATAGAGAAGCGGAAGTATTACATAGCAGTAAGCGACGTTGCGCTTTGTGTTTTGCGTACAATTTAGACAGGGATATTAAGAAAGGACAAATAACTCACATAGACCGTAATCCAGAAAATAATGAGCCTTCAAATTTGGCGTACTTATGCCTTCTACATCATGACGAATACGATGGAAAAACGAGCCAATCGAAAGGCTGGACTCCAAAAGAACTAATAAAATCCAAGAAGGAGTTAGTCGAATTTATAAAAAACTATTTCGATAAATTGTCGCCAGAATTTGAAACAGCAACAATGAATAAAGATTCCGCTGTAGGCCGCCAAACAAAACATGAAAAAAGGCAGAATATAACACCAGACATTTACAATCTGAGAATCCCCATTTATAACGCATATCGGGACTTAATAGCTAAAATCTTGAGAGATGCCAAAATTGAATTGCAAGACCTCTTTGAATTCGCAAATAAGACACATGAGGCTCTTTTTTTATATGATGAAAATATAGCCGACTTTTTCAGTCTAATATTTCAAAAAGCTAATCGACTGCATTACCTTAAAAAACTTATGGAGACCCCTCATCTCGTGGAGAAAGAAAAATGGAATTCAATCGTTGAAGAAGAATCTGACTTACTGCAGTGGTTTCATGACAACTTTCAGGATGCGCGGAAGCTTTTTAAGAAATACTTGAATTTTGGATAAACTGGAACGCAAATATTTGAAAGATAATCGGGTAAGGGACGGTAATTAACCGTCCCTCCCCACACCACCCGGCTTGCGGGTCCGCACCGGGCGATTCGTGGAAATCATTGGGCCGTAGCCGGAATTAAATCACAATCCACAATGTATACAACTGATACACCGAGGCGTGATCGAGGGAAGGCAACTCCATGACGCGTCCCGAAGGCTTTCGGGACTCCTCCTGTCGGAGTCAACGCCGACAACGAGCTTATTGGATGCTCCACTCATTTCCACGTTCAGGCCTTCATCCTTAAAACCCGGGACTACTATGCCCTCTGCTGACTTCTGCGTGCTTACCCTACATGTCTCCATGAAGGGCGCTATAAGATTAATCATAAGTTGCTGTCTGTTTTGTGTCTCCCTGTTTCGGGACTCATACCTGCCCGACAGCAAGCAGATAGGCCCGGTTCCTTTGGTCATCCGGTTGAACCTTTTCCGGATTCTACTCATGATTACCCTGTCGCATGACGCGCAGATCTCCCCGGATAAGCATGTCCCGGACCACGATCCGGGAAACGTGAACTTTCCGTGCACAAACGCCGCATTTACCCTGCCCCATGAACCTGTGGGCTTCGTTATGTTGTGCCAACTTGCCCAAGGGCTAAGCCTTATATGCGGTTTCTGTTCGTCGTCTCGCACGTTTGCACTCCGGCTTCCTTCAGACCATTCCTCACGGAATCGCCCTTGCCTTCGGCTCGTACTTTTGTTAGTATCCATTACTATGAACACCATCGGTTCTCGTACAGGGGACTTTCACCCCATAAGTTCACGC
>JBFLXP010000284.1:0-4264 GCA_040757315.1 Nitrospirota bacterium | reverse complement strand
AAGGGGACTGCGCGCAGTCGCATATAACTCCGGCAGGACGGTTTATGAAAACAACTTCCCGATGAGTGAATGGATAAAATTCATGCCGGACGGCCACGCTGTCCTGAGCAATGTCATGTTTGCGCCGCTTTTGATCGGCGAGGAGACGGTCGGCATTCTCGGCCTTGCAAATAAAGAAGGCGGCTTCACAGACAACGATGCCAGGATTGCGTCTGCTTTCGGCGAGCTTGCGTCCATCGCGCTCCATAACAGCAGGCTGTTCGAATCTCTTGTTGAAAGCGAGCAGCGCCTGAGCAGGTCCCAGGAGATCGCTCACCTTGGCAGTTGGGAACTCGATCTTATAAACAACCATCTGTACTGGTCAGATGAGACCTACCGGATATTCGGCCTTCAGCCGCAGGAATTCGGCGCCACGTATGAGGCCTTTCTGGAAATTGTGCATCCTGATGACCGCACGGCAGTCGACGCGGCTTACTCCGGATCGCTGCGAGAGGGCAGAGACACTTACGAGATCGAGCACCGCGTCATAAGAAATTCTACCGGAGAGGTCCGTTGCGTTCATGAAAAATGTGAACACCACAGGGATGAATCAGGCACGATCATCCGCTCCATCGGGATGGTACATGACATCACGGAGCGCAGGAAAATGGAAGAGGAACGTAATAAATTAATGGACAATCTTAAAAGGTCCAACGAGGAACTTGAGCAGTTCGCTTATATCGCATCTCATGACCTCCAGGAGCCGCTCCGGATGATATCAAGCTTCGTTGAACTGATCGCTCACCGGTACCAGGGCAAGCTCGACAGCGACGCTGACGAGTTTATCGGATATATAATCAGTGGGACGTCCCATATGAAGACCCTGTTGAACGATCTTCTGAGTTACTCCCGCGTGGGCAGGCGGACCGACCCCTTCAGCCCTATTGACCTTAATACCGCCCTTGACGGCGCCCTCATGAACCTCAAAACGGTGATTGATGAAAATAATGCCGTCATAACCCGTGAAGGCCTCCCGATAGTGTCGGCGGACAAGGTCCAGATGGTGCAGATATTTCAGAACCTGATCGCTAACGCGGTGAAGTTCCGGGGCAGCGGGCCTCCCCTGATCCACATCTCGGCAAACCAGGACAATAGAGAGTACACCATCCGGGTGCGTGACAACGGCATAGGAATTGATCCGAAGTATTTTGATAAATTATTTATTATATTTAAAAGGCTTCACGACAGGGGAGAATACCCAGGCACGGGAATAGGTCTCGCAATCTGTAAAAAAATCGCTGAACGCCATGGAGGCAGGATATGGGTGGAGTCGGAAGCGGGAAAGGGATCTACGTTTTGTTTTACGATAAATAATAGGCAATAGGCAATAGGCTATAGGCTATAGGCTATAGGCTATAGGCAATAGGCAATAGGCAATAGGCTAAAAGGAAGACAAACAATGGGGAAAAACGGGTTTAGGGATTTGATCGTTTGGCAAAAAGCCAAGGATTTAGCTATTAACATTTATAAAGAAACAGGCAGCGTATCTTTTAGTCACGACTTTAGCCTGAAAGACCAAATCAGAAGGAGCGCAGTAAGTATTGCAAGTAATATTGCAGAAGGAGATGAACGTAATACCGATAAAGAATCGGTAAGGTTCCTTTATATTGCAAAAGGTTCACTGGCAGAATTACAAACTCAGTTGCAAATTGCTTTTGAGATTGATTATATACGAGAAGACAAGTATGCGGAATATGAATCAGAATGCGATAACCTGGGTAGAATGATTGGGAAATTAATAAAAAGCAGGAAAGGATAAAGGCTGGCGAGCCCATAGCCTATCGCCCATTGCCCCTCGCCTGTCTTTTGAGAAAGGAAATGAAATGAAGCTTGTAAATGGAAGGCCGATTGAAATTCTGCTTGTTGAAGACAATCCCGGGGACGTGAGGCTTATGGTGGAGGCGCTTAAGGACGCGAAGGTGAACAACAACCTCAATGTCGTCCATAATGGAGAAGACGCAATGTCCTTTCTCCGCCACGAAAGCAAGTACTTAAATGTCCCGACCCCTGACCTGATCATGCTGGATCTTAATCTTCCGAAAAAAGACGGTCGCGAGGTGCTTTCAGAGATAAAGGAGGATCCTGATCTCAAACATATCCCTGTCGTAGTAATCACAACCTCGGCTGCGGAAGAAGACGTCATCAAAAGCTACAAACTCCACGCGAATTGTTATATCACAAAGCCGGTCAATTTCGAGCAGTTTATAAGGATGGTCCATTCAATAGAAGATTTCTGGCTGACAGTGGTAAAGCTTCCAAGAAACAATATGTGAGAGATGATTCTCCGCCTTTTTACAAAGGGGGAGCCGGGAGATTGGAAAATTAGATCCGAAATGAAAGAACAGCAGGCAATAAAAATACTTCTTATCGAAGACAATCTCGGAGATGCCCGCCTGATCCGTGATATGCTGGAAGACGCGCAATACCAGAGCTTTTCACTCTATCATGCGGAGACCCTGTCTGAAGGCAGTCATATGCTGTCTGACGGGCAGTTCAACGTAGTGCTGCTTGATATAGGGCTGCCCGACAGTATGGGGATCGACTCGATAAAAGCAATCAAAGACTGTTCCCCTGAAGTGCCGATCATTATGATGACCGGTCTCGACAACGAGGAAACGGCAATCACTTCTCTGAAAATGGGTGCCCAGGACTACCTCGTCAAGGGGCAGGTGGACACAGGCCTTCTCCTGCGCTCCATACGTTATGCAATCGAGAGGAATAATGCGGCCGCTGACATTGAATCCAAACAGAGGTTCATCCAGCATGTCGCGGACACGACCCCGGACATACTGTATATTTTAGACATATCCGACCATTCTCTTGTGTACTCCAATAAAGCGCTCAGGGACGTTCTCGGGTATTCGGTGGAAGAAATTAATCTTTTTGGAGATTCTCTTTATCATAAGCTCGTGTATTCGGAGGATTTAAACCGGGTCCTTGAGTACGGAGAAAGGCTTTATTCGGCGAACGACGATAAAATCCTGAACCTGGAATGCCGTATGAGACATCGCGACGGACGGTGGCGATGGATGGATTTCAGGAGCGTTGTCTTTTCCAGGGGAAAAGACGGGAGCACAAAAGAGATACTCGGCACCGCCCACGACATAACCGACCGTAAAGAGACCGAGGAGCGGATCAGGGCCTCACTCCTTGAGAAGGAACTCCTTCTTCGCGAGATTCATCACAGGGTAAAGAACAACATGACCGTGATCTTCAGCATGCTTAAGCTCCAATCAAGACACGTTAAAGATGAACATTACAGGAGCATGTTTCATGACAGTATGTCGCGCATAAAATCAATGGCCCTGGTCCATGAGAAGCTTTACCGGTCGGGGAATCTGGCCGCGGTCAATTTCGGCGCCTACCTCAAGGACCTTGCAAACAACCTGTTCATGTTTTACAAAATATCTGCGGACAGGGTCAGACTGCGGACAGAAGTGGCTGACATTACCCTCGGCATAGACACGGCCATTCCCTGCGGACTCATTGTAAGCGAACTGGTCTCAAATGCCATGAAGCATGCGTTCAGAGAAGATGAAACAGGAGAGATTACAGTATCGCTCCGGGAAATTGCGGATGCCGGCACGGCACGCACCGATGCCTCATTTCGACACGACCCGACAGAAAGGCAGCATGAAGAGTCCGGAAGCAGCAGCCCGGATACCGGAATCGAGCTGACGGTAAGCGACAACGGTTCCGGCATCCCCGCGGACATAGAAATAAGCCAATCAAAGTCGATGGGGCTTAATCTTGTAAACGCGCTCGTCAAGCAACTTCATGGTACAATTGAGGTAAACCGAAAAAAGGGCACGGAATTCAGGGTAAGGTTCAGGATATGACCGAGAAATTGATACCGCGCATCATGGTGGTCGAAGACGAAAGCGTCACAGCCATAAGCATAAAGACCAGCCTCGAGGAAATGGGTTATGCCGTTTCGGGGATATATGAATCAGGCGAGGCGGCCGTCAAGAATGCGAGGGATGAAAAACCTGATCTGGTATTAATGGACATTACTCTGAAGGGAGCAATAGACGGTATCAAAGCCGCCCGCAAGATACCCCTCGGCCACAGGATCCCAGTCGTATATCTCACCGCCCATGCCGATGAACAGACACTGCGGCAGGCAAAGATGACGGAACCCTTCGGATATATAGTCAAGCCCTTTGACGACCGCGAACTGAAGGTAGCCGTTGAGATAGCCCTTTACAAACATAAAATGGAGTCG
>JBFLXP010000283.1:0-4265 GCA_040757315.1 Nitrospirota bacterium | reverse complement strand
TTGCTACAGTTGTCATGCGGAAAAAAGAGGCCCATACCTCTGGGTGCATCCGCCGGTTGAGGAAGACTGCCTGAACTGCCATGTGCCCCACGGCAGCAACCATTCCAAGCTTCTCATCAGAAAACCTCATCTCCTGTGCCATAGCTGTCACGATTCATTGGGTCATCTCGGCGACCTTCATACCAGTTTCGAGTCGTTCAAAGGCCCCAATACAAGAAATTTCTTCGTTGCACGCAGTTGCCTCAACTGCCACACCAATATTCACGGCAGTAACGGCCCCGCTCAACGGGGAAGCCATTTCTTGCGGTAGGAGGTGAACGATGAAAAACAAGACATTTATATATACATGTCTCATGATCGCCATGCTATGCTGTCCGGCCCGGGCTCTTGAGATCGAAGGAGATGCGGGAGTAAAAGCGATGCTCGTGGACGTTGACGGCAGCGAAGCGACGTGCAACGAATACCATGATTTGACGGACGGGCTTTATGGAAGTTTTGACATAAGATATGACGGCGGAAGCTACTATCTCGACCTGAAGGCATCCGACATCGGTTACGACACCCAGCACTACACGCTTGAAGGCGGCGGCTGGGGATCTTTCAGGTATTATCTCGACTACAATGAGATTCCCCATAATTTCACCTTTGACGCAAGGACTTTCTACTCCGGCAGCGGCACCACGGATCTGACAGGCCCACCCAGCACGGACGTAAACTCGTGGTCCTCCTTCGATTACTCTATTGAGCGGAGAAGTCTTGGAGGCGGCATCGATCTCCAGATGCTGAAACCGTTTTATATCAGCGCTTCAGTGTCCAGAGAGGACAGGGACGGTATCAAGCCGACAGCAGTTGAAGGGGGGATCGCATTCGGCAATGCCGTTGAGCTCCCGGAGCCTATTGATTACCGAACAGACACCCTGAAGGTCGAAGCAGGCTACTCGAAAACCCCCATATTCAGTTCGTTGAGCTTCATTTACAGCGCGTTCGACAACGATAACAGAGTCTTGCGCTTCGACAACCCTTTCATAGGTGGGAATCCAAAAGACACCCTGACACTCCCACCCGACAACGAGTATTACAAGATCGCTTTCAAGAACGCGTTGAAGCTCCCTCTGAGAAGCAGGTTCAATATGAATCTCGGATATACTCAATCACGATCCGACGAGACTCTTCTGAATTCTTTTTTTGAAGGCGGAACGCTAAATACCATTTCACTGAGCGACCGGGAATTCGACGGAAAGATCATTACCGAAAACTATGATTTCGTTCTGACTTCAAGTCCTCTTGCCTATCTTGAGGGAAAGCTTTTCTACAAGTATCACAGAAGGAAGAACAGTTCCGACGAAATCCTCTCTGTGGGGGATGAAACACTTGTCAATGAACCACTGAATTATAGGAAAAACCGCTACGGGATGGAATTGGGCTTCCGGCTTCCCGCAAGCCTTCATCTGCTGGCATCTTATACGCATGCGGATACAGACAGGAACCGTGAGGACGGGTCGGTGAACAAGGATGACATCTACTCCGTAGACCTAACGTGGAGCCAGATCGAGTTCCTGGAAGTAACCGTCGGCTATGAGAGGATATCCCGGACTGCGAATTTTCATGGACCTGAAGCATCCCCGGACGAACCGGAGTTTCTGGAGAATTTCTTGAGGCGGTTCGATGTGACCGCAAAAGACAGAGATGCTTACAAAGCGGAAGTCGATATTTTTCCCGCTGAGAATCTGACTATAGGCTTCGGATACAGGAATGAAGACACGAATTACCATGACGCGACACTCGGGCTGGGGGAATCGGAAAGTGATGAATTCAGCATCAATGCTGATTATACATTGTCCGACCGTGTGCACATTGCGGGTTATTATGATTTCGAGAAAATCAAATACCGCCAGGTTCAGAGACGCGTGCCGTTTAATGCGACCGAGGGCTTTGATCCCACAGAACCTCCTACTGCGACAGCCTTCAACTGGACCGCGGCGGAAAAGGACAGAACCTATGAATATGGAATCGGCGCAGATGTCCATATCATCCCAAAGAAGCTGACCCTCAGACTCAATCACAGTTCTGTCAAGTCTGACGGAAGTGTGGACTACACCTTCCTGCTGGGTGCGAATCCCCTGCCCTCCGGCCGCACTCAGGACAATATCGACCTGTCTGACTGGGATGATTACAGGTTGACATCCTATCTGGCAAAGATCATCTATGCTGCATCAAGTAAAATCAACGTTTCTGCGGGGTACATATATGAAAAGTTCGATTACGATGATGCTCAATATGACGGTTATCGAAACACCATCGGAACACCCGTGAATACATATCTGACAGGCGCTTATGCGGATCAATCATACAAGGCGGATATTGTATTCGTCAGCGCATCATATAGATTCTAAGACTGAGGGCAAGCCGGCAGCCGGAGTCCATCCAGCTGCTTATTCGATGGTGACAGTTGACAGTGAGTAATCCCACCCTCACCCTGCCCTCTCCCCTCAAGGGAGAGAGGACTTGCTAAGATGGCTACAACTAAGGCGACGTTGGTGTCATTCCCGCGAAGGCGGGAATCCAGAAAGAACTGGATTCCGGGTCAAGCCCGGAATGACAAACTAACAATTCCGTGTATCCATACTTATGACCTTATTAGTAGTAATATCCCCTCCCTTGAGGGGAGGGGATAAAGGGTAGGTGTTAGAAATGCATCCTTACTTATTGTCGGCTTAGTGAGATCTTTACCACATGCAACCCTGCGGCGTCTTCATGTAGAGCTTCTGCTGCATATCGTAGATTTCCTTTTCAAGCTTTCCGGCTGTCTCGGGCGTTGTCTTCGGGTTCCGCATAGCTTCGAAATACTCGAACCTCTTGTCGGCGATTTTCTTCCGGTCGCCCGATGTGTCGTTCAGAAACTTCTGGCATTCCTCGGTCATCATACCAGACCCCATCATGCCTCGTCCCATCATACCGCCACCCATCATGCCACCGCCCATCATACCGCCGCCCATCATGCCGCCACCCATCATACCGCGGCCCATCATGCCGGGGCCCATCCACTGTCCGCAATTCGGACAGTACCAGCCTTGTTGGCCCTGACCGCCGCCCATCGTGCCGGCCTCCTGGGCATAAACAAATGTTCCGATAGCGATGATTGCGACAACTGCAAGTAATACGAGTGTTTTTCTCATGGTTTCACCTCCTTTCAAATTCCATTATATCTTGATAATCACGAAAAACAAGGGCCATCGGCTTATGTTTTGTATATTCCCGGCATGTAACCGTCTCGCAATAATAAGACACGGATGCCCCGTTCACCTTGTTTCCGAATCAAGATAAGCTACCTTCCTTCTGTTCAGACCGATTGCGGAAGCTGCCTTACAAATAGCTGACGGAGAAATGATAAGTCCCCAAATTACTTGGATCATCTCAGACTCTCTCTTCTCCAAAATATATATTTGTTCTTAGTTTCTTCACAGTTTCTTCATATTTAAAAAGTATCATACTTACATGATGAAATCCCGGATAGAGCCCAGGAAATTGTTTTCCATAATTCTTCTTTTGAGTTCTATTATTGCACCTGTTGCCGACAGTATGGCATGCGATACGTGTTATGACGATTATCGTCAAAACCAGAGTTTGTCCAGCCAAGGGAGATCAACATTCAATCAGAGTTACCTATCCTTAGCTGATAATCCTCTGCAGGAGACATCAACTGCTGATGACGTAGATCAGTGTATCTGTCCGGTCTGCTCCAGCGCAGCAGAGGCAATTAGCAATTATAGCAAAACACTTTACTCACCGGTCTATATTGCAGAACATTATGTTCTTAATGCCATGCAGGAGCCGGTATTCCCCATAAGCAAGCCGCCTCTCGTCTAAATCATCTTTTTTTCAAAACGTATTGCTCAGTGTCAGCATTTTCTCGCTGAAAATAGTAAATACATGCGTTCAGAAAGAGGGCGATCTATGAAAAATTGCAATTTTATTACACAGGCAGAAAAAGAAGTAACTGATAGAATATGGGATTTCTTTGCATCCGTAAAGTCTGCGATAGTCATTTTCGCCTTGATTTCCACCACATCAGTAGTAGGGACGATTCTGGACCAGAAGGCAGAACCGGCAAGGAATATTCAAATATTAACGAAACTCTTCGGAGAATCTCTCGCGCCAACCTTATACAACATATTCGACCGGCTTGGTTTTATGGATATGTATCATTCATGGTGGTTCACTGCCTTGCTGGTTCTCTTTGCGCTTAATCTTGTTATTTGTTCAGT
>JBFLXP010000282.1:0-4362 GCA_040757315.1 Nitrospirota bacterium | reverse complement strand
CATGGTCCCCCTTGGCGCCTTGTTCATCTGGATTCTGGTCGTAAAAGGTAGTTACCGCTTTGTAGAGCGAATCCTGCTCGTGGCCTGTCTCCTCTATTTCGGATACGTCCTTTCAGGTTTCATGGCCAGGCCGGAGTGGGGAGAAGTCTTCTATGCCACCTTTGTGCCGCAGGCCCGCCTTGAATCCGAATTCGTGATGCTCGGCATTGCGCTCGTCGGCACAACGATCACGCCGTGGATGCAATTTTTCCTTCAGTCATCGATAGCCGAGAAGGGTATCCAAAAGGAAGAATACAAGGCGTCCAGACTTGATGTGCTCATCGGGTGCAGTATCACCGACATTATCTCATTCTTTATTATAGTGACCTGTGCAACGACGCTTTTTCCTTACGGCATCAGGATCCACGAAGCCTCCGAGGCCGCCCTGGCGCTAAAGCCGCTCGCCGGAGAATATGCCTTTCTGATTTTTGCGGTATGCCTCGCCAATGCCGCTCTGCTCGGCGCAATCATCGTGCCCCTCGCAACATCGTATTACATCTGTGAGGCGATGGGCTGGGAGCGTGGGGTAAACAAAACCTTCAAGGAAGCGCCTCAGTTCATGTGGATTTATACGTTCATGATCGTCGCAGCAGCCCTTCTCATTCTCATTCCCGGCGCCCCGCTCGTCTTCCTGATGGTGATGTCATCCGTTCTCAACGGCATCCTTCTTCCTTTTGTTCTTGTATATGCCATATCGTTGGTCAATAATAGAAAGATCATGGGGGATCATGTAAATCCCAAAGCATACAACATCATATCCTGGGGTACGGTGGGCGTGCTCATCCTGTTGACCGTCCTCTTCCTTGTAACGACAATGTTTCCATCGAGGGGCGTCCATGGTTAAAGCGATCGAATGGAGAAACGGAAAAGTCATTATGCTCGACCAGTCCAGACTGCCGGTTGAAGTGACGTTCATCGAATGCGTCGATTACCGGCAAATTGCTGACGGGATTAGAGATCTCCGGATCAGGGGGGCGCCCGCGATAGGCATTGCGGCAGCCATGGGAATAGCGCTTGGAGCGCAGGATATTAAAGCTGAGTCATACGATTCTTTTGCGGAAGCATTGGAGCCTATATTTTCGGAGATGCTCTCAACGCGTCCGACAGCCGTGAATATCCACTGGGCCGTAGAGCGAATAAAAAGAATGCTGGCGGACAGGCGATACGACACTGTGGGCGTGCTGAAGGAACTACTGGTCGGGGAAGCTCAGAAGATTCTCGAAGAGGATATCCAAATCAACAAGGCCATCGGCAGGTGGGGTGCAGCCTTCATCAAGGACGGCGACACCATTCTCACGCACTGCAACGCGGGTGCTCTTGCGACCGGTGGATACGGTACGGCAACAGCGCCCATGCTCGTTGCGAGAGAACAGGGAAAATCTTTCCATGTCATTGCCGACGAGACAAGGCCCGTGCTCCAGGGCGCCAGACTTACGGCGTGGGAACTCATGCAGGAAGGCATACCCGTCACCCTGATCACCGACGGCGCAGCGGGCGCGCTGATGAAGGCCGGCGACATAGACCTTGCGATCGTCGGCACCGACAGAACTGTCCGGAACGGCGACGTCGCGAATAAGATAGGAACATATACCGTTGCGGTTCTCTGTAAAGAGAACAAGGTCCCGTTTTATGTGGCTGCTCCGATGAGCAGCATAGATTTTTCGATCCCTTCGGGTGAATATATCCCGATCGAGGAGAGAAGCCCAGAGGAAGTGACTCTCATATCGGGCAAATGCCGAATCGCGCCCGATGGCGTGCATGTCAGAAACATTGCTTTCGATGTGACACCCCATAAATACGTCACTGGAATAATAACCGAAAAAGGCGCCTTCAAGCCGAAGGACATCAAGAAACTGACAAAGGCCGGTGCCAACCTGGATAAACTGCGAATAAAGCCTTAGCTTCCCTCGCGCCCTTGACTTTAAATCAGCCGCTATCCTACCATTAATGGATGCTTTTGGACGAGGTCTTTAAATCCTATGAGCCTGATCTGAAAGTCGTGGAAGAAAGGATCAGGGATCTATTTAAGAGTCACGTCTTCACCATCCCGCTTATCGGGAAATATATTGTCGACGGCGGCGGCAAAAGGCTCAGGCCTCTGATCCTGCTGCTGAGTTCCGAGCTTTCCGGTTTTCGCGGAGATATGCGGCTCACCCTTGCGGGAGTCGTCGAATCAATACATACAGCCTCTCTTTTGCACGACGATGTGATAGATGGCGCCGATATCCGTCGGGGAAAAGCTCCGGCGCACGCTCTCTGGGGCAACCAGGTCGTGATTCTCGTCGGTGATTTTCTCTATTCCAATGCCCTCAGGCTCGCTGTTTTGCAGAAAAGTCAAAGAATCATGGAAGCGCTCTCGGATGCCACCACCAGGATGACGGAAAGCGAGATACTTCAGCTTGCCAAAACAGCCGATCCGGATATTACGGAAGAGGAATACCTTAATGTCATAGCCGGGAAAACCGCCGTGCTCATCTCGGCAGCCTGCAGAATAGGCGCAATTCTCGGATCGCTGCCTGAGAAAAAGGAAAACGCTCTCGCACGCTTCGGCATGAAGATGGGGCTTGCCTTTCAGATGGCGGATGACATACTCGATTACATGGCTGACGAGGGTGAACTCGGCAAGCGGCTCGGCAAAGACCTGAAGGAGGGCAAAATTACCCTCCCCGTCATATATCTTCTGAAATCGGCTTCAGAAAAAGACGGTGAGGCCGTCAGGGCCATAATCAGGGGAAGCTTCAGAAAAAACGGCCTCCGCAGAATTCTCACACTTTTCAGGAAGCATAATTCTATCGAACTGTCCCTTCAAAGAGCGCGGGATTTTATTGCCGGGGCGAAGAACGAACTCTCTGTCTTTCCTGAATCGAGGGCCAAGGAGGCATTGTTCGCCATAGCGGACTACACATTACAGCGAAGAAAATAATGCATCCGCTTGTTGAACTCGCAAAAAAGAGCGTGGAACGCCATGTCAGAGAGGGCAAAGAATTCGATATCCCCAACCCTTTGCCGCCGGAGATGTCCGCAAAGGCGGGCGTCTTCGTCTGTCTCAAGAAACAGGGAGAATTAAGGGGATGCATTGGAACCTATATGCCTGCCTGTTCGAATGTCGGGGCTGAAGTGATAGCCAACGCCATCTCCGCGGCGTCAAAAGACCCGAGGTTCAGACCCGTTACGAAAGATGAACTCAATGACATCGAGTATACGGTCGACGTGCTCTCGTGCCCCGAAAAAGTGGATGACCTGTCCTCCCTTGACCCAAAGAAATACGGTATAATTGTGGTGAGCGATTTCCGGCGCGGGCTTCTTCTCCCCGACCTCGAGGGCGTAGAGACGATCGAGGAACAGGTGAGGATAACCAGAATGAAAGCGGGGATACTGCCTCACGAAGAAGTTGAAATTTACCGATTTCAGGTGAAGAGGTACATATGATGGAGATACCGCTTAAAGGCAACATAAAAGAAACAGGCCTTCCGCAGATACTCGCTTATCTCAACAGGAACAGAAAAACAGGCACCCTCGTTGTCAAGACGCTGGCTTTCACCAAGAAGGTCTATTTCCAGAAGGGCGACGCCATCTTTGCTTCTTCCACCTTTGAAGACGACAGATTGGGAGAAATGCTCATCAAGGCGGGGAAGATAACCATGGAGCAGTACGATAAGGCCGTCGAGATACTGAAAAGCACCCGGAAGCGGCTTGGCGCCATTCTTGTTGAACTCCAATATATTTTGCCGAAGGACCTTTTCTGGGGAGTCAAGTATCAGGTGCGGGAAATCATATGCAGCCTTTTTCGTCTCGAAGAAGCGGAACATGAATTTATCGAGGGAGACCTTCCAACAAACGAAGTCATAACCCTTAAGATGAGCATTGGAAATCTCATCTATGAAGGCGTCAAGAGGATTGACAACTGGACCCGAATCAGGCATGAAATGCCCAAATCGGATACAGTCCTGAAGCTCACAAGTGATCCTGCCGCGCTCTTCCAGGACGTCGAGCTCAGTCCTCAGGACAGGAAGATGCTCTCCCTTATCGACGGCGTAAAGACTATTAAGGAATTGATTGACAGCGCATGGATCGGCTCATTCGAAGCGATGAAAACACTGCACGTATTGTGGACCGTTGGTGTCATTGAAGAGAAGAAGAAGGAAGTTGAAACGATCGCGCCGGCGCCGGCTGAACCTGAGGAGTTTGTCTCTTTGGGAGATATACTTCAGCCTGTGACGGAAGATGAGCACGAATTTATAGCGAAGGTGGACAGACTGTACCTCAACCTTGAGATTCTCAGCGATTATGAACTCCTTGACGTTGACCGGGACGCTGACGAAG
>JBFLXP010000281.1:0-4380 GCA_040757315.1 Nitrospirota bacterium | reverse complement strand
AGGGACGTCCTGATTTCCAGATGCTTCAGAATTACCAGAAATCCGAAAAGGATCATCTGCTCTACTACGTCTTTGATCTCCTGTACTTCCAGGGACATGATCTGACTAACCTGCCCCTGCTCAGGAGAAAAGAACTCCTGAAAAAAATTCTCCCGTCTTCCCCAAGAATAAAATTCAGCGATCACGTATCAAAAGAGGGCGTCCTGTTTTTCAATACCGTCAAAGAAAAGGGACTCGAGGGGATCATCGCCAAACATTCTCAAAGCGCGTACCGGGTGGGCAGAAGGAGCCGGCAGTGGCTGAAGGTGAAGACGCATCTTACGCAGGAGGGCGTGATCGCTGGATTCACAGAACCGAGAGGAGGCAGAAAGTATTTCGGCAGTCTTGTCTTAGGCGCATACGAGGGGGACGAGTTGATTTACATCGGTCATTCGGGAGGCGGATTCGGGTCGAAAAATCTAAAGGAAATCCGTAAAAAATTGGATTCCCAGATCCAAAAAGAATGCCCCTTTAGAGTGGAGCCGAAGACTAATATGCCCGTCACATGGGTAAAGCCAAAGCTGGTCTGCGAACTTATTTTCCACGGCTGGACCGATGAGGGACTTATGAGACAGCCAGTTTTTTTACGGCTGCGCGAAGATAAATCCGCCCGCGAAGTGGTACGCGAAAAGCCAGTGGAAAGCAATAGGCGACCTTGACTAATTCATCAATGCCCTTACTACTGCTGTCAAAAACTGCATTCTTTCCTATCCAATAATCGTGGGCATTTTTGTGAAATAAATTCCTTTGCGAAATGTCTAGACTCGGCTGGAGAACGAAAATGCGAAGTTCTCTTTATTGTGCATTCGCCCGGGGTCAAATACTTTATGCCTGAATAACGTCGGGGCGGCAAAAAGAAATCTCTCACAGCACATCGCCCGGCATCAAAGGAAGCGCAAGAACCTCCTTGCAACGACCCGTTCGACCTCTTTCCTCATCATCTCTTTTCTCGCCCCTTTTTCCTCGTATTCCTCGTCTCTGAGCTTCCTGCTCCTGAACCCATCAAGGGGATATTGTTCGAGGAACGCCTCCGGCAGCTCATCCGGCGGATCGACGTTGTTCATGATCGCCCAGGCAAGGGTCCATGCCCTGGCCACGTTCGTTATCTCGTATCCTCCACCTCCGAGGGCTATCCACTTTGGCGAGAGATCTTTCATTTTACTGATTACTTCACAAAATCCGTTCGTCGTATAGCTCAGGTGGGCGAGCGGGTCTGTGAGGAATGAGTCGACGCCAAGCTGGCCGACGACGACGTCCGGCCTGAACCTCTCGATCAGCGGCGGAACGACCTCATTGAAGGCGTAAATAAAAAGCTCATCGTCAGAGGAAGGAGGCATAGGGATGTTCACAGAATAACATCTTCCTTCTCCTTCGCCCAACTCGCTTTCGAAGCCTGTGCCCGGGAAGAGGTACCGGCCAGATTCGTGGAGTGATATCGTCAGCACGTTATCAGTCCTGTAGAACGCCTCCTGCACGCCGTCACCGTGATGGGCGTCGATGTCTATATACGCAACCCTTCTTCCCTTTTTCAGAAGAGAGGAGATAACGATAACAGGGTCGTTGATGTAGCAGAACCCGGAAGCGCGGGACGCGAGGGCATGGTGGAGACCGCCTGAGATGTTGAAGGCGACCAAGACCTCGCCGCTGTCGACAAGCCTAGCGGCCTGAAGAGATGCTCCAGTCACGAGCCTCGACCATTCGAAAACCCCTTCGAATACAGGGTTGTCTCCGAAGCCGAGGCCGTAAAGTTCCCCACCGGGAATTTCGAGCCCGTTGTTTGCGGACTTCAGGACCTCGATGTAATCTCTGGTGTGATAAAGGAGAAGATCGTCTTCCTCTGCCGGCTTCGCCTCGACAACACGGACATCCGGAAGAGAGAGGAGCCCGTACGCCTTTATCAGATCATGGGTGAGCTTCAGCCTGAATGGCTTGAGTGGATGCCCCGGCCCGTAGTCATACTTCGCGAAATCGTCGGAGTAGATGAAGGCAGTCTTCATGTTATTTTAGATTATTATTAACTCAATACTTCCAGGTCACGCAATTTTGGAGAGCCACTTCTAACTATTACCCTTATGGCTTCAGCTCCATGGACTTGCCATGATAAATGTAATCCATCCCTTTTTTTGCAATTTTTTGCTCCACAATGAATTGCGCCATCACACCGGATATCGTTATGATTCCTTTCCTGAAAGATTAATATCCACCATGAAGCGTTGGAAAGCAACTGCCTTTATTCCTTTGGCCAGATCAAATGTCTTTTCTCCGGCGTGAATAACAAAGAGCCTGTTCAGTTTCAAATCAGAAATAGCGCTTCTCATCGATGGAGTAATGGTCGGAGAACTCGTTAGCTTTAGTTCAAATCCCAGCCTCTCTCTTGCCCTCCTCACGAGAAGGTCTAATTCAGCCCCTGCATGGGTCCCCCAGAAAAAACACTCCTCCGGCCTGAAACCCATCCATCGGATAATCTGCTCAATAACAAATCCCTCCCATGATGCGCCGATCTTGGGATGTCTCTCCAGGTCTTTGAATGTTTTTATCCCGAGCAGGGAATGGAGCAGACCGCTGTCTGCAATATAGACTTTCGGGGATTTTATCTGCCGCTTTGAGATATTCTCATGCCATGGCAGTAACTGACGCACAACCAGAGACGAGGACAGCAAGTCAAGATAGTTTCTGACCGTTGTGTCTGCCACACCGAAGGAGCGGCCAAACTCCGATGCATTCCATATCTGCCCGTGATAGTGTGCAAGCATGCTCCAGAACCGGCGCAGAGTTGTTGAACGGATCGTAACTCCGAGCTGAGACAGGTCTCTTTCAAGGAAAGTCCGGATAAAACCACGACGCCATTCCTCGCTGGCCGCGTCAGAGGATGCCAAATATGATCTTGGAAAGCCCCCGCGCAACCACAGACGCCGATGGTTCTCCATCTCCACTTCATCGACTGAAAAACCTCCCAGTTCATGGTAATAGATGCGGCCTGCAAGGGTTTCCGCCCCCTGTCGCAAAAGGTCAGGCGAGGCGCTTCCCAGCACGAGAAAGCGGGCAGGAGACCTCGGACGGTCTGTCAGCACCCTCAGAACAGGGAAAAGTTCCGGGAGGCGTTGAATCTCATCAATTACAACAATCCCTTTCAACGATTTGAGTGCGAGCATTGGATCAGCAAGACGGGAGAGGTCTTCGGGGTTTTCCAGATCATAGTATGCGGACGGACCGCCAGAATTTTTCAGGAGAAGACGTGCCAGCGTGGTCTTGCCGACCTGCCTCGCTCCTATGATGCCGACAACACGATGCCGCTTCATAAGGGCAGCAAGCGTTTTCATCTCTCTTTTCCGATCAATCATACCCATAGACTTAGACTACCTTGAATATTCGGTTATGTCAACTGATATTTCAATGTAATGAATTAACGCAAGCGTCATACGATGTCTATAGTATGCCGCTCTCAAACCCGCCTGCCCTATTGCACTTTTAACTTACCTTCCCTTCCTTGCCGGCTTGCTAACTTTCTGGCTCTCTAACTTTCCCTTCCCCGCTTCTGCTCTAAGGACTTGCCATAATCTGTAGCCCTGTCCCCTTTTTGCCCGAAATATACCTTGACAGAGGCATTGATTTTAACATACCATAATATATGGTAAATTTACCAATTATTATGGTAAGAGAGGCATAGATGCTCGAAGGGTTGTTCGGGAATATCATAATCGAGAAAATCCTGTTTTTCCTCTTTGTATACGGCGAGGGATATCCGCTCGGAATCGCAAGGGTCTTCGGAGTGCCGGTAAACAGAATTCAGCAGCAGCTCAAAAGGCTCGAAAACGGAGGGATCATTGCAAGCCGCCTTGTAGGCAAGGTAAGGCTGTACACCTTTAACCCGAGATTTCCGTTTCTGAAGGAATTAAAGGAGCTTGTGGCAAAGGCTTATGAATTCGTCCCTGAAAAGGAAAAGGACATCTACTATAGAATGCGCAAAAGACCCAGAAGGGCAGGAAAGCCTCTATGAAAATCAAATGGAAAAGCATTGGCATCAAGGAACTCGCTGCAATAGTGTCTGATAAACTCAGTAAAAGTGAAATCGACGCAATTCTTGTAGGCGGAGCTTGTGTTTCAATCTATACAAAGAACAAATACCTGTCGAGCGATCTCGATTTTGTGTCCTCCACCTCCATAAAGGAAATTTCCCCCGTGCTATTGAAATTAGGATTTGAGAGAAAAAGCTCACGTCATTTTGAGAAAAATGATTGCCCTTTTTTTATAGAATTTGTTTCTCCTCCTGCTGCTCTGGGGAGCGAACCAGTTATGGAGACAAACATTTTGAAAACAAGGTTCGGGGATATTATATTACTA